>CASECF010000033.1 GCA_949286245.1 uncultured Alphaproteobacteria bacterium | reverse complement strand
CCAAGTAAACTTGCCTCTTATTTGCGAGGAAGATTGCCTTTTCAATTTAGCCATTACATCGGCTATTGCATATCTTGGTGGAATTGTCATCACAAAATGAATATAGTCTTTATCAAAGCCAATCTTCTCTATCTCACATCCAGGGATACTTCTTAGTAGCTTGGGTAATAATTTCTTTATATAATCTACAACGCCAGGCTTTAGGACACGATGACGATACTTACACACCCAAACTATGTGGTAACTTAAACGATAAACACTATGTTGACTTTGTACGACTTCCATACCTTCTTATAGCATCGTCGTCGTGAGCATTCTACCCCCATTAAAATGGGGGTTGTCTGTAAGACACTAAATACAAAAAATTGACAAACAGCTTAAGATCTGATAAAATACCCTATATTCAATTTTTGGAAAGAGGTCTTAAGATGAAAAATGTTTTTATCGCCGATTCTGCTTATTCCTTATTTTTATATTTAATAAAATATACAAATCAAATATCAGATACCCTTTTTGTTCTGGGTCCCTCTGTCAGTCATGCGAATATTCCCCAAAAGCTTTCGTTTAATAAAAATGCGGAAATACTCGATCAAAAGCTATTAGCCTCTTGTTTAGCAAATAAAATCGATACTCTCTCGCATGGAGATATATGCTTTTGTTATATCAATGCTCAATCAATAGGCGAATCTATTGAGAATGAGATGAGAACACGGTATTATACCATTGCTCTTTCCGATGGTCTCAGCGACTTTCAAAATTTTCCAAAATATATGGCAGAGAATCGATTTGACGAATATTTTTCGGTTGAAACCCCATATCAGACCGTTCATTTACCAAACCATCCCCATTTGGAAACAAACCGCATTATGGAGCTTTGGGATCAAAGATCAGAGGAACAGAAGAAACAAATTGCCTCTGTATTTCATGTTACGGAACAAGATTTGGAAATTTTACGACAAAAAAAAGTAATTTTAGTGACGCAGCCACTTTCGGAAGATGGCATTATGGAAGAAACTGAAAAACAGGCTTTTTATAGGGATATGATGCGTGCTTATCCGACAAATGAAATTGTCATTAAACCACATCCACGAGAAAAAACAAAATGGAACAAAATTTTTAAAGAAACACCCATTATTCCAAAACAAATTCCGATGGAGCTATTATCGGCCATGGTTCCGGTTGAAAAACTGGTCACATTCTATTCGACAGCGGGGACCAATCTGGTGGAGCCACGCCAAGTTGATTTTTATTCAAAAGACTTTGAACAATTGAGTTTTGTCCATCCGGAAAAACCAAAGATGGGTCTCACTCCCTATGTTAATATTGAGGAAAAATTTGCATCACTTCCCTTTAATTGGAAAAGAGTACCAGATCCTAAACATATTTGGTATCTCAATAAAAAAGGAAGCATTCAAAATAATTATCGATCATTTTCACTGGAGCGAAATTAATAGCTTTCCTTAAACCAACCCCTAAAAATTTTTAATCTTTCGCTCAAGAATACGAAAAAGGGATAAAAAATCTCCTTGATAATTCTTTTGATATTATCGTTATACTACTGAAATTAGTCCGTTTTTAACATTCACTTTTGTATTTTATGAAAATTTTTCTTTCAAAAACTTTTCTTTTTGCCTCTTTAACAATATTCCGAGAAAAAAACACTTGCATTTTAAAATCATTTGATGTATAAAGTGGAATGTTATGGGGGCGCGTAGCTCAGTTGGTAGAGCAGCTGACTCTTAATCAGCGGGCCCAGAGTTCGAGTCTCTGCGCGCCCACCATTTTTATCTTCATACTTTTTATTGTTTCTACAAAAAATTTTGTGCCTTTTCTTATTTTTGGCATGGGCTTATTCATTTTCTCATTCTAAAGAATGTGACTTTTCTTATTTTTGGTATGGACGCATTCATTTTCTCATTCTAAAAAGAAAAGATTTTATACAACAATAACAAAAAAATAAAAAAAATGTACAAATAATACTTGTCTTATTTCTAATCCATGTTATAATCGAAAAATAAGTGGTTTAACACACTAAATTTAAAAAGAGAAGAGGAATACTATGACTGACTACAATCCCCAAAACATCTATTTCGGAACAGAAAATTATCCTTTAATTGAAAAAGAGGGAGATCAATACGGAGCACGAATGGATAATAGCAGTCCCCTTGTTTTTGCTTCGACCCAAGAGGCACCGGATGGCATTTCTCTCAACGATTATATTTACGGGCAATATATTCGAGGTTTATCAACCCGTAGTTTAATTCCGGCTATCAATCAAGAATTTGACTCTCGTAACGGTCTTAATCTAAATTCAACGAAAATGTATGCTTCCGGCTTTTTGGGAGCTCCGGGAACGGGTAAAACTTTTTTCTTTAGTTTATTGGGTAAAATGTCGCATAAACAAGGACCGTTATTAGTTGATTGTTCGGACAAGGATCTGCAGACTTTATTTGCTGAGCCAGTATTTGATACAAGTTCTGCAGACATGGAGAAAGCCGCCATTGATTCTAAAATTAAACTGCGAAATATGCGACAAGAAGGAGGTATTTCGGATAAAAGCCTTGCATTATTAAAGAATGTATTGGGAAGTGCTTATACAGAGGATCAGGAGGGGATGATTTCAATTGACTGGAGATCTGTTGAATTATCTGGAGAGGATTTGGCCCAAAGGGATTATCATGCTAAAGTTTTAGAGGCTCTTTTAAAAGAGGTCTGCCAAAATGAAAATATCACACCCTCTTCTCAAAATTCTTTGTCTGTCGGCATCAAAATGAGAGATGGAGAATTATTTCGAGTTTTTGATCCCAGTTCTCCCGATTATGGTCGACCGGTCATTTTAGATGAATTAAATCGCGCCAAGTATGGCACTTTAGACAATTTATACGGTCTTTTAAACTTTTTGAACTCCCCCAACCTGCAAACAATGGTTTTGAAGGGTGCAAATGGCCGAGAATTAAAAATTGACAAGAGCAAAATACCTCCAACTTTTTACTTAAACTTTACGGGAAACCAAGCAATCGAAGGAATGGGCTCCCAAGGATTTAACGATCCATTTTTATCTCGTGTTCCGGAAGGATTGGCGTTAAAGACAATCCCCGATACGACGCCAATGGATTATGCGGACATGATCGCCAGTTATTTAATGGGGGTTCCGGCTCTTTTAATCAATGATGCATTTCCTTTCGATAATGATAAGGAATTCGTCTCATTCTTAAAAACAGCCAGAACAATTGGGCTCACAGATCAACAAAAAGCCGAAATTCCGGAATGGCAAATGATTAACATCGAAAATGCCGGAAAAATGATGGAGGTTTCTCGAAGAATGGGTCAATTTTTCTATAAAATTAAACAATTGACAAGGCTATCAGACAAAGAAAAAGAGAGACTGAACTTAGATTTAGAAATGGGGTATGAAGAGCTTTTAAAAAGAAAGACCATTGACTTTCGAACCATTCATCACTTTTTTATTCAAGCTGACAGAATGAAGGGTACGATAAAAAGAGAAAAACCAATAGCTTTGGGTGGGTTAGTCGGAACTCTTCGTTCGAAGGTATCAAAACAGGAGCGTTATGCCTCACGAGGGAATCGTTTAGAAGCAGTTTTAAAAACGTGGTTAAGGGATATGTTTATTCCGGCGGATTTAGGCTTGCGTGAAATATCACCCGATTCAGCGGAAAAACTTTATAAACAAGCCCAGCGAACGGCTTATGAGTGTAAAATTTTCAAGGAGGATTTAAAAGAAGCGGCCCAGAAAAATACATTAGCTGACTTTTACAATGTAAAGGTTTTTGATCCGGATGAAACCTATCGAAATTTACGTGATATGATTGTCGAGACTCTTCAACAAGAGAATCCGGAGTTATCAAATGACTCTGCGGAAGATATCTTGCCGATAAGTGTTGTTGAGGCGACAATTAAACAACTTTCTGAGAAAAACCAGAAAGATGAAATTGAAACACTTCAAAAAGCCGGTCAAATCCTGACGATAAACGATGATCCGGATATGATTGGAACGCATCTTTTTAAACCAGTCTCACTCCAAAAAAATGAGATTCCGCCTCAAGATTTAGTGTCTGCAAATCAATTTTTCATGTCTATTGTTTTACCTGCTTTAAAATCCGGAAACTTACAAGCCCTGTTTAAAGATGGGATCGGCGATGGACAAGACGCTTCTGTTTTGGGAAATATTTTTATTGTACAAGATAAAGGTATAAAAAAAGGAATTTTAGCTTTTTATATTCCTTCTCAGGGTCGAGTATGGATTCATTATCCCGATAAAATTTCCGAAAGTGTTTTAAAAGCATTAAAAACAGAAGAAAATATCACCTATTTTGAAGAAACACTTCATCAAAAAAAAGAAAGGGAACAAGAAAAAGAAAGAGAACAAGAAAAAGAAAAAAGTAAAAAGGGGAACAACTCAATCAGTAAAGATGAAGAAAAAAGTTATCCGATTGAGGAGAATTTTGAAATCTTTTGTTCCTCTAATACTTCAAAGGAAATAAATATAGAATCATTTTTGTTTGCTTCAAATTTTTTCTATGAACAACCCAAATTTCAACCGCTCAAATGTTCTCGTTTGGGGGATATTCCGAATTTGACAGCCGAACAAATAGCACAAGCGGCGGAGAAACCTATTTATATTACTAAAAAAGAAATTCCGCTTCCGGTGAAAAAGAGTTTTTTCGGATTCAGTAGATAGAAAGGTAAATATAATGAAAAAACAAGAGATTTTAGGCATTTCTGCATTTCAAAAGACAATTCAAAATTATATTGGTCGGATTGGATTAGCTCCTGTTTACGAAATGACAGATTCTTGGCAAAAAAAGGAAATCCTTTCCAATCATTTAGCTATCGAAGCCGAAGATGCTCAGAAATTAGAATATCTATTACAAGAACAGAGTATCATTCCAATTATTGTTTCAAAATTTGCCGTTAACATGGTTTTATTAGAACGATTGCTGACACGCTATTCAGTGACACGACCTATTTTTGTTCATTCGATCAAGGACTAATAAAAAACATCAGCAAAAGGGTTTAGGATATGTTTTTTTCAACGGATCAAGAAGTTAAAACACTTACGGCGGATCAAATATTTGAATTTAAAATGACTCCGCTTCGCATAAAAGCATCAAGTCTTTTTTTGAATAAGCAATTTTCAGATCAAACATATCAAGATCTGATATCAGATATTCAAAAATCCGCCACCTCTTTTTCCGAGATAACTCCCGATCAACTGGATGAACAAATTGTTCTTGCCGAAGAAGCCTATAAAACAGGAAGCACACAAGGAGAGATTGATTTATCACAACCTCTTTTTCAATTTCTTTGGGGCCTCATGTTAATGCGTATTGCCGCAAATCCGAATCAAATGGCAACATGGCCACAAGAAAATCAATCAGAAAATGGTCTCATTAACTCTGCTATTTGGGAAAAAATTAAAGAAAATTCCATCATGCAGCAAGAACGACGGGCTTATACATTGCTCATGGCTTCAAAAGGTCTTGTAAAGGACGACACTCGTATTCGTTGGGGAGGAGCGAACTATCCTGATGTAGGATATTATTGTAATTTTAGAGATAATTTAATTAACTTAGATATTTTATGGGGTTTGGTTGGAGGTTTAGAACATATGCGTTCTGTAACCATGCACGAAATCGGACATGCTTTGGGAACCATTGGTTTTTCTCATAAAACAAAAGAGCTCATTGATAAAGCCGAAGATCTCAAAAAAAAGGATATTTTAACCGAGGATGATGAAAAACAACTACGCACTCTTTCTTCAGAGATACATCACCGCCATTTTATTTTTGATGAGGCTGAAAACAGCTATGCCAATGGATTTGTCAAAAATCTGGTTCGAAAAAATTTATTTCACCAAGAATTAGGAGAAAGTCTTGAAATTGTCGAAACGTCCCTTTTTATCGGTCAAACAATTTTGGATGTTCGCAACAACTCACTTCAAGTCTTACCCAAAAACCCGATTAACGAATTTATAAATCTCAAACAAGTTATTCGTTATGGATTCCACGTCAATAACGGATTATTTGAGAACACGCCCAAGGGGTGGTCTGAAATCGGCGTACAAATTGATTGGCTAAAGGGAAACGACAGAAAAGGGAACCCTATTCAAGGTTGGGATGTTGTTCAAGATATTGTTGATGTGACAGCAGAAATAGAAAAAAATCAAATCCCCCTTACCTTTCATTCTTCGAGATCCAGCATCCAGAATAAAATACAAAAAGCTTTTGATAAAAGATCGGAACTAGCTGATGATCTTTATGATCGTTATGCTTCGGATTTGGTAAAACAACTCACACAAGAGCAAGAAAAACAACTTAAAGAAGCCTTGGAAAAACAGCAAAAAGCATTTGATCCTCAGCATAATCAAAACCAACAAGGGTCGAATCAGCAAGGTCAAGGATCAAAGCAGTCGAGGAAATTTTCTTCTTTTATTCCCCAAACTCCTGATGATTTAAAAGGAACGCCTGTTTCTGATTCGGATCAAGGAGAAACTGTTACAGTCATCATCAGATCCAACTCTGGGGGAAATACATCCAATGAAAATGGGGACTTAAATCAACAAATGGAAATGGTTTCTGATCAATCAGACCTCCAGAATGAACAAGCATTTCAGCAATTCAACAAAATTCATCAAAGCTTTCAAGCACCTCAATACCAACAAGACTCAAATGAGTATACCCATATTATCAGTCAATATCTTTCAGCCTTAAATAAAATCAGACGATTATTTAAAGAGATGCGCAATGTTTATCTGGAAGATAATCACAAAAAAGTTTTAGAACTACTTCCTAAAGGATCTTTACAAGACTCTTTAGATCAAGGATCTATTATTAGGCGTATCCAACGCTCAATGTCCGGTCAACCTCTTACAGAAGTCGATTTTAAACACTTTAAAAATCCGATCGATCCTACTCAAAAAAAAGCCCCCATTGATATTTGTGTTTTGATTGACGTTTCAGGAAGTATGGAATCGGCAAATACGGCCAAACGAGCCATAGAGATTGCCTGTGTTATCAATGAAGCCGCTCAACGCGATTCATGTTTTAACACCTATATTGCACTCATGACAACACCACCTTGTTTTATTGCAAAGCCGGGAGATTCATCCAAAGAAATTGCCCGAAAACTATCAACATTTTACCGTGGTGGAAACTGGAATGGTATCGGGGATCAAATTAGTGAGGCTGTTCCCCTGATTTTGAAAGAAATAAAGGAAAACTCACCTAAAACGGATAAAGAAGGCTTTTCTCACTTTTTCTTTATTACAGACGGAGGTCATACAGATGCCGATGTTTCAATTCCGATGATGAATAAATTGATGGACAACTCAAAAACAACAACTTTCAACTGGATTACTTTTCAGGATAATTTCTGGTCAAGAAGTAATAATCTCCCTCTTCAGCAACTCAAAAATGATAGGCATGGGAAAACGGGAATTCAGACACTTCGTGAAGAAGTTATTTCAAATTCGAGAGATATTACATCCGCTTTTACAAAATTACTCATGGCGCGCATTCGTGAAATGAAAGGTAAACCAGCTTTTGACACGGGCATAAAAAAGCGATTTATCTCAGATTCGTTAAAGAAAATAAGATAGGAAATAAACGATATTATCAATAGCTTTTCTTCATTTTCAAGTAATAATAAATTACCCAAAAGTGGATATGATCTCTTTTTAAAAGCGAATACAGCTCTCATACACTAAAATTTTTATTTCTTATAAGATAAAAAAACACAAGTTAAAAATTGTTATTATAAAAATTGGCTTCATTATAATTTGTGTATGAGAGCTCATCGTAATTTATATGCTCTACTGTGCTATTAAGCCTGCTCCACGTATAATTTACGGAAATTGTTCGTTCATTAGTTTTCGGAGTGGTGGATTTCTTTTCATAAGACAGGATCACACCGGCATAATTTTATTTATATCTCATAGACATTCATTCCTGATCTTAATAAACAATCAGACACTATTCATAGTTGATTTTAAAAATTCAATTCTTATAAAAATAAATGGTTTAAATATTTTCGTCTTGGAGTATATAAATTGAATCGTTTAATTTAAAAACCTCCGTCGTTCCATACTTATCCCATTTTAAAATAAGTGTTTTCCCATCGTTTAGCAAAACATCCGCCCTATCATCATTTTCGGCTCGAATCGCTCTCATTTTCTTAATAAAAACTTGATCTGTCCAAAAGCGACTTCTCAGATATTTTACCTGACGGTTTCCATCTTCTTTTCTTAAATACTCAATTTCCAAACATCGATTCCAATACATTTTTTCGAGCTTATCCTGATTTACCTCATTGACCTCTTTATTGGCTCCAATCATATAGGCCATTTTATCACACCGCTCTTCAAAATAACAATCCTTCTTATCCGGACAGAACCGTGAAAAATATAGTTTATGAAAATCTTTAATAGAATGGGATTGTTCAAAATAATACTGATACGGATTTTTCATGTGAATTCGATATTGCAATAAAACTTCAGGCAAGACCATTATTTTTCCACCAGCATCCATAATATCCGCCCAAAAGGGTCTATCCTCTGCCGATCTAAACCGATCATTATATCGAATATGATGTTTGATTAAAAAATCACGTCTCATCATAGCTGATGGATGAGAAATTTCCAAGGATTCTAAAAACAAGTCAATTTTAAAAAGATCCGGATCTTGCTCTCTTTGAAAAGGATAAGGTATTAAGGAATCAATGGGACTAATAAAACTACCCAAAACAGTTATTTCCGGATGTTTTTCTAAAAAATCAACCTGTTTTTCAAAACGATGAGGGAGAGAAATATCATCATCGTCCATTCGTGCAATATACTTCCCACGAGAAGCCTCAATACCCTCATTTAAACTTGTGACCAAACCTTTATTTTTTTGATGATAAATAACTTTAATCCGCTGATCTTTCACTTGATAAAGACTTAAAATATAACGTGTCTGATCCGTTGAACCATCATCAATCACAATGACTTCAAAATCAGAAAATGTTTGATTTAAAATAGAGTCAAGAGCTCGTCTTAAAAAAAACTCTCCCCGATTATATGTCGGTAGTACCACTGAAACGGTCGGTTTCAAATAGAAAATCTCACAAAGAAAATAGACACCCCACAAAAAAAATAAAACCGAAAAAAAAATCTTTCTTCTTAATAAGAAAGGGGGGAAATCTTTTTGATGAATATTCATCATATACTCTCTTATTCTACAAAAACGTATTTCCAAAACAACATAGAATGTTTATCACTATTAAACACTTTTGTAAAGTCAAAAGAAATTTTTGACTTTTATTTTAAACAAGGAAATCCTTTTATTTTTGAAACAATGTAATCTTGTACCGTCGAATAACGACGAAATACCCGATTGAAACAACTGAGGCTGCTCCGATCCAAGCAATGGGGCTAGCGTAACAAATACCGATATATCCGAGTCCGGATGCCAAAAAGAGTGCTGCAAAAGCTCGCATAACCAATTCAACAATTCCAGCTAAGAGTGGTAAAAGAGCTCTTCCCATTCCCTGTAATGTCTGTCTAAAAATAAAAATTTGTCCTAAAAAGCCATAAAAAAGTGTTGTGATTTTTAAGTATTTTTGTGCCATCTGAACAACTTCCGGTTCTGGATCGGACAAAAAAACAGAAACAAGAGTAGATCCGAAACTATAAACAACCACGGCAGCAACAATACTATAAATAAGCGACATCAAAGAACATTGCAAAACCCCTTGACGAATCCGTCTAATCAATTTAGCTCCATAATTTTGTGCCGCAAAAGTCGTCAT
This sequence comes from uncultured Alphaproteobacteria bacterium, assembly GCA_949286245.1. GTDB lineage: Bacteria > Pseudomonadota > Alphaproteobacteria > CAAHEQ01 > UBA3637 > CALXPF01. Next base: position 14,245 of record CASECF010000033.1, on the reverse strand, counting down.
AGCCAATCCGAACGAAACCATTGGTAATGTTCCCAACTGCTCAATCCGAAGAGCCGCTGTAAAAGCAGCAATAGTTTCCGGCCCCAAACTATTACAGGCCCGCTGAATAATTAAAACACCCAATCCCAAAATCGAAAACTGAATAGCCATTGGAAAGGCTATTTTTAAATGTTGCATAACAAAAAAACCATTCCACTTAAAATCTTCTTTTTTCAATTTTAAAATTGGAAATTTCCACAGCATATACAAAATACACAAAAGAACAGAACAAGATTGAGCAACTCCGGTTCCCAATCCGGAACCGGCCACCCCCATTTTTAAAACAATAATAAAATAAAGATTAAGAATAATGTTCAAAACACAAGAAAAAATCAAAAAATAAAGAGGCGTTTTACTATCTCCCAAAGCCCTCATAACACCCGATAAATAATTATAAAACACTGTTGCCAAAAGAGCATATGCCAAAAATCGCATAAATTGCTCAGCTTCAAGTAAAATTTCTTGAGGGACTTTCATCTCCACCAAAATAGAAGGCATTTCATGGAGCAAACTAAACGAACAAATAAAAGCAAATAAAAAGCTTAAAATCAAGCCAACGGCAAACGATTTTCGAACCCCCTTTTCATCTTTTGCTCCAAACCGTTGAGCCGTAATAATACATAATCCATTTGAAAACCCGGTAATCGTAAAGACCATTACCAAAAAAACAGGAGTCATCGCTCCAACAGCCGCTAACGAATGAACCCCTAAATAATTACCAACGATGATAATATCTGATAAACTATAAATCTGTTGGAAAATATTTCCAATCAATAAAGGAAGAGAAAACCATAAAATAATCTTAAGCGGAACTCCCTCCGTCATATCTTTCATCATGGAAAACTCCTTAAAATAAGGGTTTATATTTTAAACTTTTTTTTTAAATAATCAAGCGAATTCTTTATTTTTTTTAGTTCAATTATAAATACTGTATAACTTTTCATTAAAATCAGGAATGAACGTATATGAGAGATAAATAAAATTATTCCGGTGTGATCCTACCTTATGAGAAGAAATCCGCTACCCCGAAGTCTAATGAATGCACAATTTTCGAAAATTATATGTGGAGTAGGCTTAATAGCACAGTAGAGTATATAAATTGTAATAGGCTCCCATACACAAATCATAATTAAGCTTTTTTTTAATTTTCTTTAAATAAATAAGAACCATTTTCAAGATAAAGCTTTTGTTTTTCCCCGGTTCTATCCCATTTGAGGATCAGTAATCCGTCTTGTTTCAAAAGAATAGTAGCTTTTTCCTCCGTCACATACAAGATCCCTCTATTTTTCTTCACCCACAAATCATCCGACCAATTTTCATGTCGAAGATGAAAAATTTCCAAATCATCATCCAGTGTTTTTAAATAACTATTTTCGGAACATTCTTTTTGATACAGCTTTTCCAATTTTTCCTGAGAAACTTCCGACACTTTGGGATTAACCCGTATCATTTGTTGTATCCGGCCACACCGTGTTTCCGGAAAACAAAAGCCTTCAGAACAAAATCGCTGAAAATATCTTTGATGGAAATCTAAAACAGCGTCTCTTTGTTGGATATAATATGACTTTTCATTCTCTTGATGCAATCGGTACTGCAATAAAACCTCAGGGTAAACTCGAATTTCCCCCCCCGCATCCATAATCTCTGCCCAAAAAGGTCTATCCTCTGCCGTTGCAAATTGTTTTCTATAGCGAATCTTATGTTTTTTCAAAAAATCTCGTCTGATCATAGCCGATGGGTGAGAAATATCTTGAATTCCCAAAAATAAATTAATCTTAAATAAATCCGGATCAGTCTGCTGTTGAAAGGGATATGGTTTCATGGATCCAATCGGGCTTATAAAACTACCTAAAACAGTTATTTCCGGATGTTTTTCTAAAAAATCAACCTGTTTTTCAAATCGGTCCGGTAAAGAAATGTCATCATCATCCATTCGAGCAATATACTTTCCCCTCGCAAAATCAAGTCCTTCATTTAGTCCGGCAATCAATCCTTGATTTGTTTCATGACGAATCACCCGAATTCTTGGATCAATTTTTTGATAAAAATCAAGGATTTCCGGTGTCTGATCCGTTGAACCGTCATCGATCACAATGACCTCAAAATCGCGATACGTTTGTGCTAAAATAGAATTAAGGGCTCTTTTCAAAAAAACATCCCCTCGATTATATGTTGGTAAAACAACTGAGACCATTGGTTTTTTTTGAAAGAAATATAAAAAAAGAATGGAGCCCAGTAAAACAAAAATAAATAACCAAACAACTCTCTCTTTTTTCATACATTCTCCTTAGATTTTCAATTCCAGTCCCAATAAGCCAAAATAAGCACGTTCACTAGGCTCTTTATCAGACAAAAATTCTAATTTACCTAATGAAACAAAGCTCTTTAAATTTTTTAAAAGCATATATTTTCCGGACAACATAATATGCGTATATTCATTTTTAACACCTCTTTCGGATTGAGAATGTAATCCTGCCAAACTCACCCCCCACAAACCATTATCATAGGCAATTCCCATTGAATAAGCAAATGTTCTTTCTATGTTTGTTCTGTGTGGATAATCAATATATTTATAAGAGGCTCCGATAGAAAAATCATTTTTTTCAATATACATTCCGGCGCTATATTCTCTGTGGGCACCATCAAAATAAGTATCATTTATAAAATAGCGATCCTGATCATACAACGCATATCCTCCTGAGACGGCTATTCTCCAATCATTTCTTTGTGTCTCATATCTTAGAGCAAAAATTCCACCCTTTCCATGATCATTTTTAATCCCTAAAGGAGCGACGGTACTTGCTTCTTCATCTTCCGATTGAACAAGAGAAATACCCGCCTGAAATCCATTCAAATTCGGTGTTGTATAACTTATTTTAGGATCTCGGGAATCAGCATCGATATAAGTCAAATAGGGGGCATAAAAACCTTTTGGAGCCGAGAAAAAATAAGAAATATCCGAATCATCTATTCCTAAAGAGCCCACATCTTTAGGGCCCACATGCATCAGATAGGCAACGTTTCGAAGTTGTCCCACATCCACCTTTCCATATTGCGAAGAAGAAAGAGACCCATAAGCATCATAAATTCGTGAGCGTTTATAGCTTGGAAACCGATCGACCCGAACAAATCGATATGAAAGTTTTCCGGATAATTCCCAGTCGGAAGCAATATCCCACATAAATTTAACATACGGTTCTGATTTAACGGCTGAATTATATTGATAACTTTCTACTTTTCCGGTATATCCACGAATATATCCCCCCACACCAATTCGAAATGGATCTTCTGGGTTAACAACATATTCCGCCATTACCGGAAAAGAAAAAAGATAAAATAAAAGGTAAATAATTTTTTTAATGGTAATTCTCCTTCACACAACGATCTAAGCATATTAACAAATATCTTTTGAAAATTCAAGTTATTCCCTACCTTCAAAAGAGTTTCTTTTTCCTTGTACTTTTCAAAGGTTTGATTATAATAAAGACATTCTGTTCAAATTATAAGGGTTTATCATGTCGACTTTATTACTCAAAAAACTAAAATTAAAAATAGATCACTCTCCTAAAATAAAAAGAACACTCTGTCTTGTTTTGGGGTGTTTTTCATCCGTCTCATTTGCACCATCTCATTTTTTACCGGCATTATTTATCGGCCTTTCATTTTTATTCTATACACTCAATACAGCGAACAGTAAGAAAGAAGCTTTTCAGTATGCTTTTTATTTTGGTTTTGGGCTGGGGTTCCTTTCCTTAGCTTGGATCAGCAACGCTCTGCTCATTGATGGCGGAACATATGTTTTACTTATTCCTTTTTTATTGATGGGTCTTGGTCTTTTATTCGGATTATTTTATGCCGTTCCGGCAAGTCTTTCTTGTTTTGCACAAAGTGGATTTAAGCGTTTATTTGCATTTTCGGGATTATTCGTCTTCTTTGAATGGGTTAGGAGTTGGCTTCTCACCGGTTTTCCATGGAATTTGACAGGTTATATCTGGAACGATGTTTTGCCAATTTTACAATCCGCTTCCGTATGGGGTGTTTATGGATTAAGTCTGATCACTGTTCTTACTTTTTCAAGTGGAGCTTTTTTACCAAAAGTAAAACCTCTTTTGATGAGCATGGGAATACTTGTAATTTTATATGGACTTGGTCTTTTTAGACTCTACGGAGCCTCTCATGATATGGTATTCGGCGTTCAATTGAGACTTGTTCAACCCAACATCGAACAATCACTTAAATGGAATCCTCAAAAGGCAGAAGAAAATCTATCAAAACTTATTCGTCTTTCAAGAGAAAATAATCAAAATATCACTCACGTTATTTGGCCGGAAGCAGCCGTTTCTTTTTTAATTGATCAAAATGAAATGGAACGACTGCGTCTCATGTCAGCTATTAGGCAGGGGAGTTTTTTAATAACAGGAGGCTTAAGAGGGGTAGATCCGATTCATAAAAAATTATCCAACAGCCTTTTTATTTTAGATGATATGACAAATCTCATTTCTTATTATGATAAGTCTCATTTGGTTCCTTTTGGTGAATATGTTCCCTTGAAAGATATTATTCCCATTCCAAAGGTGGTTCCTCTACCTGCTGATTTTCAGGCAGGAACAGGCATTCGAACCATAACCATCCCTAAAGCGCCAACGGCCAGCCCCCTCATCTGCTATGAAATTATTTTTCCGGGCCAAGTCGCTCTTAAAAAGCCAAGACCAAATTGGCTCTTAAACATTACAAATGACGCTTGGTACGGCATCTCTGCAGGTCCTTATCAACATTTGGGGATTGCTCAGATGAGAGCAGTAGAAGAGGGATTACCCGTAGTTCGAGGAACGAATAACGGCATCAGTGCCGTTATCAATCCATATGGACAAATTATCGCTTCAAAAGGCCTCGGTGAAGAAGGAATTATTGACTCCCCTCTTCCCAGATCCATCGATCCAACCCCATATGCGAAACTTGGGAATTTAATTCCTTTAACGCTTTCTTTTCTTTTTCTGATAATCGGATTTCTAAAAAAGAAAAAATAGCACTTGACAAGTGTATCATTTTCCTATATAGTACAAATCCAGTTTAAGGAAAGGGTAAAGTCATGAAAGTTCGTTGTTCATTAAAATCCGCCAAAGAACGCGATAAGGATTGTAAGATTGTTCGCAGAAAAGGGCGTGTTTACGTTATTAACAAAAAGAAACCCAAATTAAAAGCAAGACAGGGTTAATTTTGTTTTCTTTTAAATTAAACTCCCTTTGGGGAGTTTTTTTGTATGCTTGAATAAATAATTCTATACCGCTTTCTTTTTAAAATTTTTAGCTCAATTATGAATAGTATATGATTTTTCATTAAAATTAGAAGTGAATGTATATGAGAGATAAATAAAATTATTCTGATGTAATCCTGCCTTATGAGAAGAAATCCACAATTCCTAGGCGCAAAAAATGCACAATTTCCGCAAATTATACGTGGAACAGGCTTCATAGGCCAGTGGAGCATATAATGAGTTCTCATACATAAATCATAATTAAGCCAAATTTTTTAAATGAAAAATACGTCATCGTGTCAGGCCGTTATTCAAAAAGGAACCCGCCGGCCTAGCCGGTGGTTCTTCTCAAGCGGGTATAACCTTAATAGTACCGGCAAATACCTTAAGGGCGTACAACAATCTGACCGGGCGACAATTACTTGCTACCCGTAAACGGATCAAAATCCATTATTAACTGACTTTGCTCTGCGTCTTCTTTAAGTTGATTTCTAATATAATCGGTCATTTGTTGAGTATTTTGTGATCTATCATCTTTATATAAGAGCCTTGACCCCGATATTTTCCGTTGATAGATACGTCGTTTTCTTTATATCCAAATTCTTTGTGTCGATATCGAAATTTTACATTTTTCTACCACTCCTATATTGCTAGACTCCTTTTACCTTTGAGATAACCCATAACCGAACTTATCGAAAGTTTTGGTGCTATCTCTATTAACATATGAATGGGCTCACGACAGACCTCTGCTTCTATTATGCCTATTCTTTTTTATTGGCATTATTCTCTTAAAATATACCCTATTTCTAGGCGACGACCTCCGTACAAGGCCTATTTACGATATTTAGGTGCGAAAACAACATGATATTGGTAATGGCATGTTGTCTATTCTATTATATGTGTGTTCATAAAAAAAACTCCCTTACTTTTGTTCGACTTTCGTCTGGCCGTCTAACTTACTGTCGCAAAAGAGTTTTTTATGTGTAAAGCTCTACGCTCTCCGGAACGACCGGTCTAGCCGGTAGTTTTCTTGTTACAAAAAGAACGACTAAAAAACGGCACAAGCGTTTTTACTTTTCACGTACATAGAGCAAATAAGAAATATATTGATCGTGGAAAGATCCACCCCGAGAAAAGGTTCCCCTTATTTTAATTTGAGAGCCTTTTCTGAGGGAATCAAGGTTTATCGTTTTTCTAATTTTATTTTTTATTTTTCGGGTCTATTCCCAATGCGGATGGATCAAAGCGTTTTCTTTTATTCTTTTCCTTCCCATCGAGAGGCTGAGGTTCATAGTGCAACTCTTTTAAGACAAGCTTAAAGAATTCAATACGACTGATAACCTCCCGTTTAGCGATTCCTGATTTAGAGTTTTCCAAGCCTCTACCGGCCACCTCCAACTGCTCAGCAATCATATGGGCATCTATCTTATCTTCTCTTCCACCCCAAGCTAAAACAGGACAGAGATTTCGACGAATTTCACAAACACCTCTGGAAAGCAGATAAGAGATCGGTTCTTCGCCTTTATTATAGATAATCATACGACCTGGTCTTAACGGCAAAAACAGGGGAGCTCTTTCCGGCAAAATTAAGATATCCCCTTCCAAACCGGGTAGCAGAACACTATCTGCCTCTTTCTCCATAACAGGGAACAGAGGGCAAATCAATTTAACTTTAATCTTGCCGTTTTCCGGTGCTTGCTCAGGCATTTTTAATTTTCCCTTCTGCTGCTTTCAACTCTTTTGCCTTTTGAATAGCTTCATCAATTTTACCAACCATAAAGAAGGCCTGTTCCGGTAAATCATCATACTTACCAGCCACAATACCGGCACATCCTTCAATTGTATCTTTCAAATCAACCGTCAATCCCTTTCGACCCGTAAAGACCTCTCCGACCGTAAACGGTTGCGTTAAGAAACGTTGTAATTTTCGAGCTCTATTAACAATCTTCTTGTCTTCTTCAGACAATTCATCCATACCTAAAATGGCGATAATATCTTGCAAAGACTTATAGATCTGTAAAACCCTCACAACCTCGGAGGCTGTTTTATAGTGATCTTCTCCGATAATTTGAGGATCTAATAAACGAGATGTTGACTCCAACGGATCAACTGCCGGATACAATCCTTGCTCCGCAATTTGACGAGACAAAACGGTTGTCGCATCCAAATGGGAGAATGTTGTGGCAGGAGCCGGATCTGTCAAATCATCTGCAGGGACATAAACCGCTTGAATAGAGGTAATGGAACCCTTCTTCGTTGATGTAATACGTTCCTGAAGAGCCCCCAAATCCGTTGCCAATGTTGGTTGATATCCAACAGCGGACGGCATACGTCCCAACAAAGATGAGACCTCCGAACCGGCTTGTGTAAATCGAAAAATATTGTCAATAAACAATAAAACATCCTGCGCCATATTATCACGGAAATACTCAGCAACTGTCAATCCCGTTAAAGCGACACGAGCACGAGCCCCCGGAGCTTCATTCATCTGACCAAACACGAGTGCTGCTTTTGACTTATTTCCTTTTAAATCAATCACACCGGACTCAATCATCTCCTGATATAAATCATTTCCTTCTCTGGATCGTTCACCGACACCGGTAAAGACAGAAAAACCACCATGCATTTTAGCAATATTATTGATCAACTCCATAATAATCATGGTCTTACCGACACCGGCCCCACCAAACAAGCCGATCTTACCTCCTTTGGGATAAGGACATAATAAGTCAATGACTTTAATACCTGTTTCTAAAATCTCCGTATTGGGAGCTTGATCCATAAAAGTCGGAGGGTTCTTATGAATTCCTTCCTTTAGATCAGACTGAATCGGTCCCCGATTATCCAAAGGATCTCCCGTCACATTCATAATACGTCCCAACGTTCCCAATCCGACAGGGACAGAGATCGGTTTTTGGGTATTAATAACGGTAGCCCCACGAATCAATCCGTCCGTATCCGCCATAGACAAGCATCTGGCAATATTTCCGGGTAATAATTGCTCTACCTCTAAAACAAGTTTTTTCCCATTATTAACAGTTTCAAGAGCATCAAAAATTTGAGGAAGGGAAGCACTGTCAAACTCAACATCAACAACCGATCCGGTCACTTTAACAATCTTTCCTTGGGGTCCGTTATCTAATATAATTTCATTATCTTTTTTAGTCATCTTTTTTCCTTTTAGTTAAAATTGTCCACCAGCCATCGCACCGGATACCACTTCCGTAATATCTGTTGTAATTTTAGATTGACGCGTCCTTCTATACTGTTTTTGCAAATCTGCCAACATATCGCTGGCATTTCTGGTTGCATTATCCATTGCCATCAAACGAGCTGCATTATCCGAGACATCAGACTCTAGTAAAACTCGATTGACATATGCCGCCAGATATTGCGGAAGGATCCGTTCCAGAATGCCCAGATCACCGCCTTCATAGTCATAAGAGTCAACGGGACGTGTTGATTGCTGAAGCAAATCATCTGTTGCCAAAGCCCCCAAAGGAGACAACATGTCAATACCCCCATACGCCTTTAAAAATGCAGAATGATGCAAGCTGATTTTTTTCTGCCCCAAAACATCTCTTGTAATATAATCCGCATCATTTGTATCAATCAAGAATTGCCATGGATTCTTCTCTGAGAATAGTTTATTAGGAATAATTTGCTCAATAGTCGGTCTTTGAGAAACAATCGATTTAAACTGATTGTGAACAAACAAGCAAACATCAAATCGATCTTTTTTAAAGGCCTCAATCATATCAATGGCCAATCGTTCAGCATCCAAATAAGGGGTATCTCCTTGTACTGCCTTTCGTTTAAGAGAAAAAACACGAAGTATTCCTTCATATTGACGTTTTAACATATCAGCCCCTTTGGATCCGAATCCCATGACACTGACCTCTTTTTTCTCTTTGAGCAAATAATCAACGAGCTCTTTTGTTTTTTGGACAATTTGCACATTGGAAGAACCGCTCAATCCATCATCCGAAGTAATGGCAACAACTAAATATCGTTGATCTTTTCCATTTCCTTTTAGGAGTAATGGGAGCGGAAGGACTTCCGTACTTCCTTCCCAAATCAATCGATCTTGTCGAACGGTTGCACTCCGGATCAAACGTCTGATCATACGATTCATTTCTTCCATATATGGGGTTGTTTTCAAAAAGGATTCGTGCAATTTCCTCAATCTGGAAACCGCCACCACTTTCATGGAAGAAGTGACCTGATACGTTGACTTAACCGTTTTGATTCGATCTGCTATTTTTTTGAGAGAGCTCATTTTTGATTACCTTCCTGTTTGGCTTCCAAAAATGATTTTGTAAAGTCAGTCAAAAATTCATTCAAACGACTTTTAACATCATCGGATAAGTCTTTTGTATTTTTTATTTCTTCTACAATTTCGGGAACTTTTTCCATAATTTCTTTTTGCATTTTAGATTCGTACTCTGCGATATCCGATAAAGCGATCTGATCTAAAAAGCCATTAACACCGACATAAATAGCCAAAACCTCTTGAGGCATTTCATAGGGTTTATATTGAGGTTGTTTCATAATTTCCGTCAATCTGGCCCCCCGGTTCAAAAGAGCCTGTGTTGCGGGATCCAAATCGGAAGCGAATTGAGAGAAAGAGAGCATTTCTCGATATTGCGCCAAATCCAATTTAAGGGAGCCGGCAACTTTCTTCATAGCCTTTGTTTGAGCTGCCGATCCAACTCGACTGACGGACAATCCAACATTGATAGCCGGTCGAATTCCCTTGTGGAACAATTCACTTTCCAAGAAAATCTGGCCATCTGTAATAGAAATAACGTTTGTCGGAATATATGCGGAAACGTCCCCCTCTTGAGTCTCGATAACCGGAATGGCCGTCAAGGAACCGCCCCCGTTTTCCTCACTCAGCTGAGCCGCCCGTTCCAACAATCGGGAATGCAAATAAAAGACATCCCCCGGATAAGCCTCACGACCGGCCGGTCGTTTTAAGAGTAAAGACATTTCTCGATAAGCGACTGCGTGTTTCGACAAATCATCATAGAATACGATTGCCGCCATTTTATTATCTCTAAAATACTCTCCGATTGTACAACCGGCATAAGGAGCCAAATATTGCATAGCGGCACTATCGGAAGCCGTTGCGGAAACAATAACGGTATATTCCATGGCTCCGTATTTTTCAAGTGTTCTCATAATATCCCGAACAGTGGACTGTTTTTGGCCGATAGCGACATAGACACAGTATAATTTATCCTTTGGATCTGTCGCTTGATCATTTTTCGCTTTTTGAGAAAGAATTGTATCAATAATAAGAGCTGTTTTCCCTGTCTGACGATCACCGATGATCAATTCTCGTTGTCCCCGACCGATAGGAACCAAGGCATCAATTTCTTTAATACCCGTTTGAATAGGGACATGAACTTTATCCCGAGCAATAATACCGGGAGCCGGCACATTAACGGGGTGATGCGGCAAATGATCTAAAGACTCCTTTCCGTCAATCGGTTCTCCCAATGGGTTGATGGCACGACCTAACAGTTCCATACCGACAGGGACAGCATTCATTTGTTCCGTTCGATGAACCACCGTTTCTTCTCTGATTTTTTCTGCATCATCAAAAATAACGCAATCAACCGTATCCGAATTTAAATTTAACACCATCCCATGTTGACCGGTTTCAAAGACAACTCGTTCGCCGGCGGCAATAGATTTTAATCCACTGACACGAGCAACGCCATCAGAGACGGATATAACACTTCCTACTTCTTTAACGATCGGTTTTTCTTGAAAATCAGAGACCTTTTTCTCAAAAAAAGCAGCCAACTTTTGGACATCGACAGCAGAAGAAACATTTTGTTCCACTTCTTTTTGGAATTGTTGCAATTGACCTTTGACAGAAGCGTCAATCATCAAGGAATCCAATCTTAAGGAAACACCTCCCAACAAAAGAGGATTTTGTTTTACCTGTAAAACAAAATTATCCGTTTTTAAAATATCGGATAATTTTTCTTTTAATCCATCAAGTTGTTTTTCAGTTAAAGAAACCGCTGTTTCGACCTCAATATGAAACGGTTTTTTAGATGATTGTTTTGTATCCGCTTTTGAATTTGTCATTATAAAGTCCTCTTTTTAAAAAAATAATAGATGCCTTTTACCACAAAAGCCACTTTTATGCAATATCTATTTGCTTTAAAAGAGTGTTTTTTCATTGCTAAATCACTTAGAATTGTGATATCGGATCAATTTTAAACACATCACATAAAAATACCTTTCAAATTATTTTATGTTCGATTTTTAATTTGAACTACTCAAAAACGACCCTTCCGTTTCAATCAAAAAGCTCCTTTTGAAAGGAGCTTTTTGAAACATATATGAATTTAAAATTCTATCGGACACCCATATCTTGTTGAACCTTTTGATCCAAGGCTTTATTATAGTCTTCGTATGGATCTTTACCATCAATTCGTTCAGCGGCCTGATTCAAATGATATTGGGCCACCCCTTTCATCCGTCCGGCCGTATCCATTGTATCGTGTCCAAAATTTACAATTCCTCCGGTTAAAGAAGAAATGCGTGATACTGTTGTTGTCCATGTTTCAGAGGGTGTCATTCCCAAAAGAGCCCAGGCACACAACATAAAAATAATAAAGAATACAGCGATTTTAAAGACTGCCAAGATCAAAAATTTAATTAACCCCTTTAATGTTTCCATTGGTATTTTCCTTTCTTTTATGATATAAGAAACTAACACGACCTAATACTAACAAACTCATATCTATTTGTAAAGATGAAAAAAATACTTTTAGACTCTCTTCCACTCACGCTTATTAAAAATTCACGAGCGAGATCTATCCGACTACGACTTAATCCAAAAGGAGAGATGATACTGGTTATTCCATTTTTATGTTCCGAAAAACGGGCTCTTGAGTTTGCCAAACAAAATAAGGAATGGATTCAAGAACAATTAAAAGGAAAACCTGACATTTTTCATTTTAAAAACAAAGACACAATCTCTTTTTTAGGACAATCGCTTATTATCAAACACGATCCCTCTCAAAAACGAGGGGTTTATATTGAAGGCGGTTTTTTAATTGTTTCGGGAGAAGAAGCGTTTTTGCATCGTCGTGTTCGAGATTTTATCAAAAAAGAAATGTATTTATATGTCCAACAAAAATCACAAGAATTAGCAGCGATCATTCATCAAAAGCCCAAAAAAATAACATTAAGAGACACTTCTTCTCGCTGGGGAAGTTGTTCTTCTCAAAAAGATTTAAACTTTTGTTGGAAGTTGGCACTGGCTCCTCTTTTTGTTTTAGATTACATTATCGCCCATGAGGTTGCTCACTTACAAGAAATGAATCACGGCCCTCGTTTTTGGTCAACGGTCGCTCTCATTAACCATGACCGAGCAGAAGCCCAAATTTGGCTTCGAAAAAACGGTCGAAAATTACAGGCCATTGAATAACTAAACTGATTATGCAGTTAAATTTTCTATTTTAAAATACAATAGTTTCCATCGAGTTTTCGCTGATCGACACATTCATAACAAGCATCCGTCATGCCTGAGACAGGAACCCGTGTTTCCGTGTCACACGGATAGCACTTGTTATCTGATCCTCTGAGTGGTGCATCTCCGGAACATTTCGGAACACACATATTATTATAGAGATTTCTCGTATCAGGGCATTGCTCACATCCTTCATGAGAAACAGCTCCTAACCAAATATTTATTTCCTCATCGCAGGAATAACACTTTCCGTCATTTCCCGTAAATGTTCCTTCTTCACAAGGAAGAGAACAATAGGTATCCCAATTTCCATTTGCTATTCGATTGGGGCAAATATTACTACAATAATTAACGGCGTCATTAATACTAATCGGATCTGGAAAATTACAAGAATAACACTGCCCGTCATCTCCTTTTATCTCTCCTGGAGGACAATTTAAAACACAGTAATTTCCGTACATTAGTCGATTAGAACATTGCTCACATCCCTCATGCGTGACACCTAAAACATTAATCTGTTGTACTTCATCACAAGAATAGCACTTTCCGTCGCTCCCAGTAAATGTCCCAATTTTACACTTTTGTGGAGAACAATAAAGATCTATCCGACCATTCAAAATGCGATTTGGACAAATAGATTGACAATATTCTTCTCGCAGGGAATTAGACCAAATAGTCCCTAAAAGAATAGGTTCAGCATCACATGTATAACATTTCCCATCATCACCTTTAATTTTACCAACTGGGCAATCCAGTATACAAGAATTTGCAAGCACCCTTCGATTAGGGCATCTATCACATCCATCCTCAGAATATTCCACATCTATATTTTTTTCTTCATCACATGAATAACATTTCCCATCATATCCAGAAAAAAATCCATCAGAACATGGAATAGAGCAATTATTATTTGATCCACCATTAGCAACTCTATTCGAACATTTTGTTTTACAATAATTTTTACGATTTTCTTTTGTAGAAATATAGCGAATATCCACAGGATTTTCATAATCACATGAATAGCATTTTCCATCATTTCCCCTCAGCGGTTTATCCGTAGGACACGGAATCACACATTGAATATCGGAGGAACTTCTCTCCCATAATTCCCTATTCGAACACACGCCACAATTCTCTTCTACCCCTGTCACATTGACGCCTCCTTCATTATCACACGCATAACAGTTGCCGTTTTTATCAATCAGAGGTTTATGCCACGGGCAACACTGATTGTTCTCATTACAGCACCTCCCATTGACGGCTTTGGCACAACAATAAGGGCCTGATCGTCTCTCTTTCGGGCAACAGATCTGTTCCCCCGTCTCCGTATCTTGAGCACACCGCTCATACCCCTCGCACGAGGACACACAAATGTTCTCTTGACACCGTTGACACGATCCGCAATCACTGTCTTCCTCACAATACCAGTTAGGCAGGGCTGTCTCGTCCAGATC
>CASECF010000032.1 GCA_949286245.1 uncultured Alphaproteobacteria bacterium | reverse complement strand
GCTGGCGTATATGGATTTTTTAAGAAACGGCTAGGAGAAATTCATGAACACTACCCACAAATAGAGTTCATTGAACAAAACCATGACAAAGATCATATACATCTTCTGGTATCCATTCCACCAAAAATGAGTGTGGGTAGTGTTGTGCGTATAATTAAATCTAATACGGTACGAGATTTGAAGAAGACGTATCCGTTTCTTAAAAAATGTTATTTTGGTACGGAAAGTGTTTGGTCGGATGGGTATTTTGTCAGTACTGTTGGTATCAACGAGGCAGTGATACAACGTTACATTGAACACCAAGGGCGCGAAGATATGGGGCAAGCTTGGCTTGAACTAAAATGATACCACCGGCATTAGCCGGTGGAGTTTCATCAATTTAAATGATACAGAAAGAAATGTTTAAAGGATACAGAAAGAGATGTGGTTGAATTTTGAAAATCGTATTTTCCCGCGTAAACCGCTTGATAGAGAAGTAAGATCGTCACTACCATTTGTGATACAAGATGGCATTTTGTCACAGTTGATTGAAAGTTTGACCGGAGGTCCGATAGCTATTGCGTTAGCCTTATATTTGGGGGCTTCTAATGTGTTGATCGGGTATTTATTGGCGCTTCCGTTTCTATGTAATTTGGGTCAATTCCCCGGGATTTTATTACTGGAAAAGTTTAAGACAAGAAAGATTTTATGTCTTGTGTTGTCTTCATCCGCAAGATTGAGCTTTTTAGGGGTTGCCATTCTTATTTTTGTTCCGAATATTCCCAATGCCCCGTTCATTTTGGCTTTTTTATATACTTTCCGTTATGTTTGTACCGGATGTTCGTCAAGCAGTTGGAATTCTTGGATGAAGGATTTAATTCCCAGACAAATTTTGGGACGATTTTTTTCAGCTCGCTTCATGTTTATGGTTCTGACTTCTTTGATTGTTAGTTTGACAACGGCCGGAGCTCTTTATTTTCTCCCTATCGAGAAAAATCATTTATATGGGATTTTGGTGTTGATTGCCGGATTATCTTCATTCTATGGGATGTATGTTTTTTATCATATTGTGGAGCCATTACCGGCAGAAGACTCTTTACAAGAAAGTATCTTTAAAAAATTTAAAATTGTTTTTAAAGATTCCAATTATATCCGCTTGATCTTATTTTTAGGTATATTTAATTTTTCAATTAACTTGGCAGTACCGTTTTTTTCTGTTTTTGTTTTAGAGCGTCTTGGGTTAAATTTAAGTATTGTTCTCATTTTAGTGACAATCACACAAATTTCAAGCATTTTGGTTATGCGCGTTTGGGGTTTGATTGCTGATCGGTTTAGCAATAAATCTGTTTTGGCTGTGACGGGACCTTTGTATGTTCTCAGTATTTTTCTATTTTTGTTTACAAATTATCCTGATAAACATATATTAACTCTTCCTTTATTGATTTTTATTTATTTTCTGGTCGGAATTGCACAGTCCGGAGTCACTTTGGCAACAGGGAATATTGCCCTTAAATTGGCCCCCAAAGGGGCAGCTTCTGTTTATTTGTCGACTAACGGCATACTCAATGCGTGTATGGCAGGAACAGCCCCTATTTTAGGTGGTTTGTTTGCAGATTTTTTTAGGGGAAAGTCCCTTTCTTTGACACTTAACTGGACTACCCCCGATCAAGCAAATTCTTTTTATATTTTTGGATTAGAATACTGGGATTTCTTTTTCTTTTTTGCAACGATTTTGGGGGCTCTGTCTTTGAGCTTGTTAAAGCAAGTGAAAGAGGAGGGAGAGGTTAATGAAAAAATCGTTATTTCTTCTTTTATTTTCTATATATCAAAAAATCTTTCTCCACATTCGATTTCTCAAAAATTCTTTTTAATTTTTTCTCAATATTGGTATAAATTCAAAACACCCCCATTTTCGAGTAATATCTCCGAAAATGATCCCAAAGAAATTCCATCAAGCGAGCTATTTGGTATTATTCATTCTTTTGTAGATGAGAAAAAGAGGTTTGATACAGATAAAAAAGAAGATAAAGAAAACTGATTCTTAAAAATTACTTGAGATGGATTTGCACTCAAAATTGTTTTTACACATCACATTATAACAAAAGAGTAAAAATCATTTTTCATTAAGTTCGTTTAAAGCTTTTTGAAGGATAAGAACAGCAGCTCTTGAATCTAAAGACTTTTGAATTTTTTTGTATCTGGTTGCAACAGCTTCCATTTGCTCTTGAGCTCGTTTTGAAGTATAACGTTCATCCACCAGATAGACAGGTAAGGAATATTTTTCTTTAAGACGATTTATGAACAGTCGAACCTGTTTTGCAATATCTCCCTCTTCACCATTTGTTTGAAGCGGAAGACCGACAACAAAACCAGCCGGTTCTTTTGATTGAACGATCTCATCCAATTCTTTTAATTTTGAAATGGTTTTGAAGGGAAGGGCAACCTGTCGATCCTTATCTGACAAAGAAAGGCCAATTCGAACGGTCCCGTAATCGATACCGATCAATAGATGACCGATTGGGAGAAGTTTTTTGAAATCGGATAATAAAAGATCTTGTGTTTTAGAGATGATTTGTTTAGAATGTTCCACCATGAGGTCTATATAAAGGGGAAAAGAAAAAAATGCAAGAAAAAAAACTTCTTATCGCATCTGATCATGCCGGTTGCCCGATGAAGCAGAAGGTTGTGAACTATCTGACAAGTAAAGGCTATGTTGTCATTGATTATGGGACGGATAAACCGGAAATAGCCGTTGATTATCCGGATAAAGCATATCTCGTTGCAAAGGGCCTCTATCAGAAAGAGGCCCCTATGGGAGTTTTGATTTGCGGAAGCGGTATCGGAATGAGTATGGCGGTCAATCGCTATTCTCATGTAAGAGGAGCTTTAGTTTATACGCCTGAAATGGCCGAATTATCTCGTAAACACAATAATGCGAATGTACTGATACTGGGGGGCCGTTTTACAAATGAGGAGACTGTTTATCAAATTTTAGATTGCTTCTTAAATACCTCTTTTGAGGGTGGAAGACATGAAGCAAGAGTTAAAAAATTGGAGAATATGCCATATGATTTCTAAAACTTATTCTTTTTTTCAACAGCCATTGAGTGAGGTTGATCCGGAGATAGATCATTTTTTACACGATGAATTGATGCGTCAGCAAGAGCATATTGAGTTGATTGCTTCTGAAAATTTGGTCTCAAAAGCAGTTTTGGATGCGATTGGTTCTGTTTTAACTAATAAATATGCGGAAGGATATGCAGGACGCCGATATTATCATGGGTGTGAATGTGTTGATGAGGTTGAAAAATTGGCAATTGAGAGAGCTAAAAAGCTATTTCATGCCGATTATGCCAATGTTCAACCCCATTCAGGATCTCAGGCGAATCAAGGTGTCTTTTTGGCTCTTTTGCAGTCGGGGGATACATTGATGGGTATGGGATTGGATGCCGGTGGGCATTTAACACACGGCTCTAAGGTTTCTTCATCCGGAAAATACTATCGTGCGATTTCTTATGGCGTTGATTCTCAAACGGGATTGATTGATTATGATCATTTAGAGGCACAAGTATTAGAGGCTCGTCCGCGATTGATTATTGCGGGAGGATCGGCTTATGCCAGACGGTTGGATTTGAAGCGATTTAGGGAAATTGCGTCTCGTGTCGGTGCCTATCTAATGGTTGATATGGCTCATTTTGCCGGATTGGTTGCGGCCGGTTTATTGGATAACCCGATTGATTACGCCGATGTTGTGACGACAACGACACATAAAACATTGCGAGGGGCCAGAGGTGGTTTGGTTTTGACAAATGATCCAGAAATTGCAAAGAAGATCAATTCTGCTATTTTCCCAGGGCTTCAAGGTGGTCCCCTCATGCATATTATTGCCGGAAAGGCAGTTGCTTTGGGAGAAGCTTTGCGTCCGGAGTTTAAGGAATATGCACAAAATGTCATGAAAAATGCCAAGGTTTTGGAAGATGTATTCCGAAGAAGAGGGATAGAGATGGTCTCAGGTGGTACGGATACGCATTTGTTACTGTTGGATTTAAGAAATAAAGGAATCACCGGTGCGGAAACATGCGATGCTTTATCACTTTCTCGTTTAATTTGTAATAAAAACAGTGTTCCGAATGATCCGCAAAAACCGACGATTACTTCCGGTTTGCGTGTTGGAACACCAGCTGGGACGACTCGGGGATTTGGTGAAGAAGAATTTAGACAAATAGGGAATATGATTTCTGATGTGATTGATGCTTGTGTGGTTGGTAATCCCGCAAAAAAAGAAGAGGTTATTAAAAAAACCTCTGAGGCAGCTTTGGAACTGTGTCATCGATTCTCGATTTATCAAAAGAGCCATGGGGAATAGAGATGAAGTGTCCTTTTTGCGGATGTCTTGATACACAGGTTAAGGATTCGAGACCAAATGAAGAAGGAACCTCTATTCGGAGAAGGCGTTTGTGTCCGGAATGTGGGGCTCGCTTTACCACGTTTGAATATGTTCAAAGTCGGGACTTGGTTGTGATAAAAAAAAATGATATAAGAGTTCCTTTTGAGCGGGAAAAACTATATCGATCTATTTATTTGGCTTTACGAAAAAGAGATGTTGATTCGGAGAAAATAGATCTTTTGGTAGGGTCTCTTATCAAACAACTGGAGGCTAAGGGGGAAACCGAAATTCCTTCTTCAGAGATTGGAGAGATGGTTTTGGATGCGCTTTTAAAACTTGACAAAGTGGCGTATATTCGATATGCTTCCGTCTACAAGAATTTTAGAACCACAGAAGATTTTAAAGATTTTGCAAGCAAGCTGACAGAGGAAAAATGACAGAAAATAAGATAAAAACAGCTCCGACACAGAAGTATACAAATGCGAGATTATTGGCTGTTCAGGCTTTGTATGCACATTATTTAACGGGTGAAAAATTAGATCGAATTACTTCACGATTTTTGTTGGGTGGACTGGGTGGAAAAGTTATTGATGAAGTATCCGGTCGAGAGACGGTTGTGCCGATAGAACCAGCAGATGCCAAGCTATTTACGCGATTACTTCAGGCAGTCCAAGAGAAAGATTCGGATTTAGATGATGTTATTCGTTCCAATTTAACCGAAAAAGTTGATTACGCTCGTTTGGAAATATTGGTAAGATGTATTTTAAAAGTTGGATTGGCTGAATTTTATGTTAATTCAAAATTGGATGCACCGATTATTATTAACGAGTATGTGGATTTAACAAAGTCCTTTTTTGATGGGCCTGAGATTAAACTCGTTAATGGAATATTGGATAAATTTTCCAGAGTTTTAAGAGAATTATAAATTTTTTTGTGACAAATCTTTTGAATAATGATTTTCTTTTTTGAAGGAATATTCGGTTTTTTCTTGAAATTAGTGATATTTCCTAGTATATTAACCGCATATCTATGTTTTAATTTGAGAAAGGTAAGGAAAACAACATGAAAACACAGGCAGTAAATATTCGAACAGGTTGGATTATAGAACACAATGGTAAACAATGGACGGTTATGAAGACAGCCGTCACGAAACCGGGTAAGGGCGGTGCTTTTATGCAGGTTGAAATGCGAGATTTAGCCAGTGGAAACAAGACGAATGAACGTTTTCGGACAGAAGATACAATTGAAAAATTGATGAGTGAAAATGTTGATTATCAATTTTTATACAGAGATGGAGATAAATTGTATTTTATGAATAAGGAAAACTATGATCAAATTGAGTTGCCTGTTGATATTTTGGGAGACTCAGTTGCATTTTTGCAAGACAATATGGACGTTGTTGCAAATTTAATTGAGGGGAAAGTTGTGAGTGTTGAACTTCCTTTGCAAGTTGTCTGTACGGTTGTTGAAACAGAACCTTATTTGAAGGGACAAACAGTGACAACATCCTATAAACCGGCTATTTTGGATAATGGCTTGAGAACGACAATTCCTCCATTTATTACCGTTGGCGAAAAAATTGTTGTTGCAACAGCTGATTGTTCCTATGTTGAGAGGGCAAAATAATGGCTCCTGTTCAGGTGGAAAAAAGAACAATTACACCACGTATTCAAACGCAACGTCGTGAAAAACCAATGACCCGTGAGGAGAATATGATTGAGGCGTTATCTCCGATCATTCGGGTTATGGTTAAGGCAGTTAGAAAAGCCGGACGACGGATGATCAGAGATTTTGGTGAAATATCTAGTCTTCAGGTTTCACAAAAGGGGCCGGGGGATTTTGTGTCTAATGCCGATATGTTAGCGGAAAAGACACTGATCCAAGAGTTGTCGGCGGATCGTCCGGATTTTGGTTTTATTACGGAAGAAGAGGGTGAAATAAAATCAAAAAATAATTCTGCCATGAATTGGGTGATTGATCCGATTGACGGAACGACTAATTTTTTGCATGCCATACCCTGTTTTGCCATTTCGGTTGGGTTAATGAAAAATAACGAAGTGATCGCCGGTGTCACTTACAATCCAATTACGAATGATTTGTTTTATGCCGAAAAGGGACGGGGTAGTTATTTGATGACGCCAACAGGTAATGTTCGTTTACGAGTATCTGGTCGGAATAAGATAGAGCACGCCTTGATCGGAAGCAACGGGTATAATTCTAAGGAGAATCATAAAACGATTGAAAAAGTTATTGATAAAGTATCATCAATACGTTACAATGGGAGTACGACGTTATCGTTAGCAATGGTAGCAGCCGGTCAATTGGATGGTTATATTGCCAATCGGTTTAAGTTATGGGACATAGCCGTTGGGTATTTGTTAATTAAAGAAGCCGGTGGTTTTGTCTCTGATTTTTCAGCTGATCGCGATATAAATCGGGTTCTTGAGAAACAGCAGGTTATTGCCTCTAATGTTGCGTTGAAGGATACATTTTTGAAATTGATTGGGGGTTAGAATGAAAAAATTAGTATTTGGTTTTGCGCTATTGGGAGGACTTGTTTTATCATATCCATCCTTTTCTCAAACAACATCAGGAGCCACGTTTTCACCGGCTTTGATTTCCGGTCCTTTATGGGGAGATAACAATAATCGGGTTCAACAGCAACGCCAACAAAAGAAAGTAGCAGTCAAAAGGCCTCAAACATATACGGTGGTTTTACGGTATAGCGGAGAGGAAATTTATTTGACAGAAGCTCAAAAACAACAGTTGGTTCCGATGATTAATAGAGCAAATAAAAGACCGAGGACGTCTTTTAAGGCGTATGCTTCATCTCCGACAAAGGATTTATCATCGAAACGATTAGCTAAATTGGAAACATTTTTAAATGATAATATTTTCACGCAAATGTCATATGGTATATATGTGAGGAGCCCAAACAGTATTTTGCCGAGTGATCAAAACACAATCAGAATTATTGAAACGGTCGAATAAAAAGCTTGATTTTTTAAAAAAAATGGTGTATAAAAAGCACCTCAATAAATTTATGGAGTAATAAATGAAAAAAGACATTCATCCTGATTATCATGAAATCACAGTTGTGATGACAGATGGGACAGAATTCAAAACGCGTTCAACTCTTGGAAAAGAGGGTGCGGTTGTTCGTTTGGATATTGATCCGTTATCTCATCCGGCGTGGACAGGTGTTTATCGTTTGATTGATTCGGGCGGTCAGTTAGCTAAGTTTAACAAAAAATTTGCCGGATTCGTTTCAAAGAAATAAGCATTTAAATGGATTATCGATAATCTTATAAAAGAGAGCCTAACGGCTCTTTTTTTATATCTAGAAAACCACGTGTTAGACGTGTGGTTCAGAAAAGCGTACAGGGACGAGGATGACAAAATGCTCCAAATAGGTTAGAGTTTTGCAGTCTGCCAAGACGCAAAATAACCTATTTGGAGGACAGTAATGAAAACTGACATAGAAAGATTAGCACATACAACGTGGAACCCTAAAATATCATATCGTATTTGCACCAAAGTATAGAAGAAAAGTATTTTACGGAAGCAAAAGATTAGAAAGAGTAAAAATACTTACAGAATTATGTCAATGGGAAGGGATAGAGATATGAGAAGGAGAAGCATGTCCCGACCATATACATATATTAGTAAAGATACCACCAAAAATCAGTATATCAGGATTTATGGGCTTTCTCAAAGAGAAAAGCAGTTGAATGATATATGAGAAATATCATCATATAAAATATCACTATCGAAACAGAGAATTTGTGTGTCAAGAAATGACGTAGCCATAAACAGAAAATGTTGCTCTTAAGGCTCTTATGGAGAGATGACGGGGGAAAATACAGGGAAAATCAAGGAATATATCCGAGAACAGCTTAAACAAGACCAATGAACAGAACAATTAACAGTAGATTGAAATGACTGGTACAAGTCGGTAGCAACATATCGCATCTGGCAGGATAGGTCTCTCCCGTTTGTGGGATGACGGTGCTTAAGGCTTATGGCAAAACATGAAGAACACCGTTTTGAAACGGGGATATCTTTTATGGTTCAAATGTAATACTCTCGGCATCAGCAGATAGATGGAGATATCCCTGACCAGCTATTAGGTTTGCGAATCCTTTGGGAGTATGACTATCGTTTGGAGGAGACAATATCTTTTAGCTAGCTCGTGGAAGTTGCTCTTGTTTAGAACAACTGAGTAGATAGATATGATATCATGAAAACTCACATCTAGAACGAAAGAATGGTGGAGCGAAGGTATCTATTTTTTGGTTTTAAAAATTAAGTTAAGAAATAAAAGTATGCGATTGCTTTAGGAATAGCGATTATCTAGTAAACTGCTTCTTTTATTGCGATTCAGAATATAAATATAATTAATTGATTTTTTCGATGATTTTATTTTTATTGTGATTTAAAAAATTATCGAATATAAAAAGCCTCCCAAAAGAGGCTTTTTTGATCTGAAAGAATCTATTTGAGAACACAGTAGTTTCCATCGAGTTTTCGCTGGTCGGCACATTCATAACACGCATCCGTCATGCCTGAGACAGGGATGTTCGTTTCCGTATCACACGGATAGCATTTATTATCCAACCCTCTAAGGGGTGAATCCCCTGGACATTTCGGAACACAATAGTTGTTATACAAATTTCTCGTATCGGGGCACTGCTCACAGCCATCATGAGAAACGGCTTTGATATAAATATTTGTTTCATCATTGCAAGAATAGCACTTCCCATCCGTTCCCACAAACTCATTTTGTTTACATGGCAACGAACAATACTGATTATGTCCTCCCGCAGAAATACGGTTTGAACATGTTTCAGAGCAATTTCCAGGTACTAAAATAGGGCTAGGATCATTACATGAATAACATTTCCCGTCACTTCCTTTAATTTCTCCATCTATGCACTTAATAATACAACTCTCTCCGGATAGTATTCGGTTAGGACACCTTTCTTCACAACCATCATGCGAAACAAAAACAGAACGTATATTTCTCGGGTCATCACAACGATAACAGTTCCCGTCAGTTCCATAAAACATGCCTGACTGACAGGGAATAGAGCAATAAAAATTGTATCCTCCGCCGGCAACACGATTAGGACATTTTTCGGCACAATATGTTGTTGAGGTAGAAATTTTAATCGTTTCTGTTTGTAAACAAGAGTAGCATTCCCCATCATCTCCTCGAATAAAATTTTCAGGACAGTCTAAAATACAGCCGGTCCCAAATTTTATTCGATTAGGACATTGTTCACAACCATTATGCGAAACACCATTAACAGATATGTTTTCTCTGATATCGCACGCATAACATTTTCCATCAGAGCCTGTAAAGGTTCCTTCTTTACAGGAAATAGAGCAGTATCTATCTAATTGTCCGTTTAATGCTCTTTCAGGACATGTTTGAGAACATCTCTCTCCAAGATAGGGAGCATATACTGGATTGGAATCTTGACATGCATAACATTCTCCGGACCATCCCCAAAGTGGTTTATCTGATGGACAGATCAAAGAACACTGAGTGTAGTTCTCCGTCCATTCCCACAACTCTCTGTTCGTACAAACGCCACAATTCTCTTCCACGCCTGTCACATCCACGCCAGCTTCATTGTCACACGAATAACAATTCCCGTTTTTGTCAATCAAAGGTTTATGCCACGGGCAACACTGATTCTGCTCATTACAACACATCCCGTTCACCGCTTTGGCACAACAATAGGGTCCCGATCTTCGATCTGGTGGACAACAGATCTGCTCTCCTGTCTCCGTATCTTGAGCACACCGCTCA
>CASECF010000031.1 GCA_949286245.1 uncultured Alphaproteobacteria bacterium | reverse complement strand
ACTTCTCCGCCCACACGTCTATCCCTTTCCATTGACATAATTCTTTGAGCATGCTTACTCTGTTTTTTACTCTTTCTCCCCCTTTTACTTACCGATATTCCTTCTCTTCTATACTTCAGCGAAAATATTATATGATATTTTAGGGATCCACGTTTCTGTGATCATGTTTCCATATCTGTTATCAGGGCTCTCTCAGTCGTATGTGATGACCTATGGATTATTTGCCCTCTCGACAAGCCTCAAAATTTAAACAGATTGGGAGTACTTTCTCATCTCCATCACTATCAGCCTTACCAAATCACACGTCTAACACGTGCTTTTCCGGATACAAAAAGTAAACCCCTACCTCAACCACTGCTTCTTCAGTAGAGATCTAAGACTAATAATGCCATAAAAGTCATTAAAGGTGTATGCCTCTATCTGACAAGACTTAGCTTCTCGACAGACCGCAAAGTTGGAACCGATTGTGATCACTTTCTCACCCTCACCCCTATAACCTTTTCTGGCTCCTCTACCACATAGAAAGTGTTTTTCCAGATACAAAAAAAGCTCTTCGCAAAAAGCAAAGAGCTTTACTTAAAACAAACTCAGAAATTACATTTTCTTTTCAATTTCTTCAATTTCTTGTTTAATCATTAATTTCTGTTTTTTATATTCCTTTATTTTCATTTCATCCGGCAACGGACGAGCACCCTCTTCATCGATCAAAACATCTAATTCGGCGTGTTTTGCTTTTAAGGCTTGTAAATGTTTTTGTAATTTTTCTGTCATTTTCTTTTTCTCCTTCATTGACATATCATAATATAATAATGCCTTTTTTAAAAAGCAAGTGTTTATTTTTCGCCAATATAAATTCCCAAACTTCTTGCCATATTAACCATATCCCCCTCCGGATCAACAGGCGTATTGGCAATTTTTAAAACTTCGTTTAAATCCATATCGGAAATTCGACCGTCTTTAAAAATAACAACACGATTATTTTCATTTTTTTCCAATAACTCAATAGCGTGAACGGCATAAGAAGTCGCCAAGATTCGATCTTCCTCAACTGGATTTCCGGCTCTTTGCATGTGTCCGAGAACATTAGATCTCACATTAAAACCATCATTTGATAAACGCTCTGCAAAATACTCAGAAACGCCTTTAAAGGTTTTTCCATTTCCGGCAAAGGAATGTTTTCCATCAGGTGTTTTAATTCCCTCGGCAACAACGACAAGACCGTGTTTTTTTCCCAAAGATCGATTCTTTTTTAGCTGATTTAAAACGCCCTCGTAAGTGTAAGGAATCTCAGGGATCAAAATGACATCGGCAAACCCTGCAACTCCTGCATTCAAAGCTAAATGACCAGCTCCCCTTCCCATAACTTCGGCAATCATAACACGATTATGGGAAGAAGCTGTGGTGTTTAATTTATCCAAAACCTCCATAACAACATTTTTGGCCGTACTAAAGCCAATGGCAAGATCCGTTGCCGGAGCATCATTATCAATGGTTTTGGGGATACCAATCATAGAAATACCCGCCATTTTACAATATTTACTCACAATAGCCATAGATCCATCACCCCCGATAACAACCAGAGCTGAAAGTCCTAACTCAGCGACTCCTTCTTTAAAACGAGTATTGAGTTCCTCTTCCGTTAACTCTTCAAAAGTTCCATCAGCTTTCATTTGAATTCGAGGATTACCTGAATTATTGCTACCAAGCATTGTACCGCCCAATGCTGCAAACGGAAACTCAAAATCGGCCATTGTCAATTGTCTATACCGCATCGGTCTTGAAAACAAACCATCCGTTGCATCTTGAATACCAATAACCTCCCAACCTCTTTGCAAAGCGCTGACAGTCACGCCCCAAATAGCTGTATTCAAACCGGCACAGTCACCGCCACTTGTTAAAACTCCAATTCTTTTTTTCATTATCTACCTCTTTCATCAATTAAAGTGCAAAATTTTTTCCAAGATATGTCTTTCTGACACTTTGGTCCATAATAATTTCATCAGGCGTGCCGTGTTTCAAAACAACCCCATCGTATAAAATATAGGCCCGATCTATAATGCTCAGTGTTTCTCTCACATTATGATCTGTTATTAAAACACCCAGACCTCTGTTTTTTAACTGGCCGACCAATTCTTTTATTTCACCAACCGCAATCGGGTCAATTCCTGCCAACGGCTCATCTAACAGAATAAAAGAAGGCCTGGAAGCCAACGCTCGAGCGATTTCAAGTCGCCTCCGCTCACCCCCGGACAAAGCTCGTGAAGGTGAAAAACGCAAATGCTCAATTGAGAACTCCTTTAATAAAGAATCTAATTCCTGTTCTCTTTTTTCTTCATTTTCTTCAACAATCTCTAAAACGGCTCTAATATTATCCTCAACATTTAATCCCCTAAAAATAGAGGCTTCTTGAGGTAAATACCCGATCCCCAGTCTGGCACGACGATATACGGGGAATTTAGTAATATCTATCCCATTTAATTTAATAGATCCCGAATTCGGAGAAATCAAACCGGTCACACAGTAAAAACAAGTTGTTTTTCCGGCTCCGTTCGGACCTAAAAGTCCGACGGCCTCCCCTTGCTCAATATGAAGAGAAACATCTCTTAAAACTGTTCGTTTTTTATAATTTTTACTTAAATTTAAAACAGATAACCCTTTATGTGGTATAATCATATCATCCTCATTTTTCTAATTCTGCCGGTATCAACCGCCCCTTAACTCGTCTCGGAGGCATTCCCGTCTCTTTCTCCGGAGAATTTTTACCAACCAATGTATGAATTCCCGTATTTAAATTAAAAGTTGCCTCATCTCCGACCAATAAACTATTACCCTCATGCAAATGGACATTCCCATTCATTTTAATAATGTGTGTTTTAGGGATATATACACCTCTATCTCCCGTCATCTTCTGTTTCCCATTCATGGCGACGACATGACCTTCTGCAATAATTCTTATAATTTTATTCGCCGAATTTTCAGAATCATAATAAAGTGTCATTTTATCTGCTGTTATCTTTTGAGAATCCTGCACAACGATAACGTTCCCTTCTGCCGTTCCTTTCTGACGTTCATCAATAGACAAAGAGGGATCATCATCAAAAGTTATCCGATTCGCAGTCACAATGGTTTCGGAATTACTTAGTCGAGCATTTCGATCCGCAATTAAGGTTTGTTTAAGTGAGGACTCTACTCTTTCTTTATACACCAAAACACGATCCGCAATTAAACGATCTTGGGTACTGTTTTTTGAATCCTTTAGTTCCAAATTAATCCATTTCAAGTGTTTCTCTAAATCTAAATTCGCAGTTTCTTGTTCAAAAAAAGATTTAATTGCCCTCTCTTTTTCATTTTCCTTTAAAAAAGGTTCATTTAAAAACCGGAATCGCTCCGTTAAAAGAGTGCGATTCTCTTCAAAAATCTTAACAGATCCAAAAGCATCTATTTGCCGAATTTTTTCTTCTCCTCTTTTGGGCTCTTTACGGTAAAGTAAAACAACTTTATCCGCATTCAGTTGCTTTTTCTCCTGAAGAATAACAACGTTTTCATAAGCGATCATCTCTTGTTTAATTTGATCAATTTCCTGACCCTTTGAAGACGTGATCACAATATCTTCCGGTTTGGGATCAAACAAGTTATCCTGAGAATTTTCGTAGGCTTTTTGAGCGAAATTTATTGGTTTTTCCATTTTAAAAATAACACTTTTCGTTTTGTTTTTAAAAGTGATATGATCTCCCTTGTTTTCAAGGAAAATTCCCTCACTTTGAACCGTTCCCGCCGGTCCTTTAAGATTGAACGGAGCATCACTGTCTATTTTTCCATTACCATAATCTAATTTAACCTGAGAA
The DNA here is from genome assembly GCA_949286245.1 of uncultured Alphaproteobacteria bacterium. GTDB lineage: Bacteria > Pseudomonadota > Alphaproteobacteria > CAAHEQ01 > UBA3637 > CALXPF01. The sequence continues at coordinate 6,777 of CASECF010000031.1, read as the reverse complement.
GATAACGCAATGTACCCTGTATTACTGGTCGAAACAACCCGATTTTCAAAATATAAATATTTTTCTTCCTGATAGGCCAATGCCTGATTGGTTTTTGAATCCAATTCAACACCATCTTTTAAAAGATATATGGCTTTTGGATTTTCAAGTGTAATAATCTTTTTAACAGGATCTGTTTCCAAAACAGAAGTAGATAAAATAGTAAACGGTTGTGATTGCGTATCTTTGGAAAAAAAACGAACCTGTTGCATATCGATATTGCGAGCTGGCTTTCGTTCAATATCCTTTACGACCAAAGAAAATTTTTCTTTTTGTTCCACCAAGGCCGGCCAAACAAAAATAAGACTGGCCAATAAAAAAGCAAAAATCGGCAAACTCCGTTTAAAAATCAAAACGCGTCTTGAGTGAATTTTAATTTTAAGAAGCCTTGGTGTAAACATGGTTCTTTCCTAAACTTAAGCAACTCCCGCCTGTAAAAGCGCATGCATTGTCACAAGACCGATCGGTTTTTGATCAGCATCAATAACAAATAAATTTGTAATTTTATGTTCATTCATAAAACGCAATGCCTCAGCACATAGTAAAGATGCAACAACCGTCTTTGGATTTTTTGTCATAACATCACTTGTTTTTCGTACAATCAAATCCGCCGCCATATGACGTCTCAAATCACCATCCGTGATCATTCCGATTAAACATCCCTCTTGATTAATAATGCCAAGACATCCGAAACTTTTAGCTGTCATAATAACCAAAGCATCACTCATCATCATGTTTTCATCAACCAATGGCAATTCCTCACCCGTAAACATAATGTCTCCGACTCGAAGTAAAATATTACCGAGTTTACCCCCAGGATGTCTATCATGAAATTCACTGGCCGAGAATCCTTTTTGTTCAATCAAAGCCACTGCCAAAGCATCCCCCATTGCTAGAGTTGTTGTTGTTGAGGTCGTCGGGGCAAGCCCTAAGGGGCACGCCTCAGGGGCCTCTTTCTTATTAGGAATCGTCAATGTTAAATCGGCTGCTTTTCCCATTGTGCTTTCAGGATTACTCGTAATAGCGATCATCGGTATCCCGAATCGTCTCGAAAAAGTGATAATGTCACCCATTTCTCGACTTTCTCCGGAATTAGAAATCGTCAACAACAGATCATCTTTTGTGAGCATTCCCAAGTCACCATGACTAGCCTCACTCGGATGGACAAAGAATGCCGGTGTACCGGTTGAAGCCAACGTTGCCGCTATTTTTTGACCGACATGACCACTTTTTCCCATACCGGAAATAATGACACGCCCTTTAATTTTCATAATCAATTCAACAGCTTTTACAAAAACATCCCCAAACTGATTTTCCATAATCTTTAATCCGTGAATCTCCGTTTCGATCACACGCTTGGCACTTTCAATCAATTCATTCGGTGTCATTTTTTACCCTTTCTTAATGTTCAAAAATATCCGGTTCATCAAAGCTCAACAAATCCAATTGAGCCCGCGTTCCCAAAAAATCGAAACAAGCTTTTGCCAACTCCAATCGTCCCTCTCGTTTCAATAAATTATCTAACTTTTCTTTCAAATCATGTAGATATAAAACATCATTAGCGGCATATTTTTGCTGATCCGCAGTTAAAAAGTCACTTCCCCAAGCCGAGGTTTGTTGTTCCTTGCACAACTGAACCCCCAAAAGATCAGAACATAATGATTTAAGGCCATGATTAGATGTAGATGTTCGACATAGTTTAGAAGCAATCTTTGTACAATAAACAGGTGCAACCAATATCCCTAAATCGTTTAAAATTTTTGCAACATCAAACCGTGCAAAATGGAATATTTTTAAAATATTGGGATCCGTCAATACCTTTTTCAAATGAGGGCAATCAACTCCTTTTTGAATTTGAATTAAATAGGCATTTTGATGTCCATCTCCCAACTGAACCAAACACAGACGATCTCGGTGTAAATTCAAGCCCATGGTCTCCGTATCGACTGCCACCATCGTATCAAAACGAATATCTTCCGGAAGATCTCCTTTATAAACATAAATCTTTGGCATATTTTCCTCTTCTTTTTTAGTGACAGTTTTATACATCAAAATAATACAAAAAGCAAACAATAAAAAACAGCGTATAAATGCTAACGATAAAAATTCGGTAAAAAGTAGTCGGATAATGCAAAAAAATAAGAAGATGGTGCCCAGAAGAGGACTCGAACCTCCACCCCTTTGACAGGACTAGCACCTGAAGCTAGCGCGTCTACCAATTTCGCCATCTGGGCCACTTTTCCTCGTTTTTTATCCTACTTTATTGCATTTGTCAAGAAGTATTTTCCATTCCCGTAACTGCCTTTTTTAAAAATATGGCTTCATTATGATTTGTGTATGAGGGTTCATTACAATTTATATACTCCACTATGCTATTGAGATGACTTTGAGTATAATTTTCGGAAATTGTGCATTCATTAGATTTAAGGGTTGTGGATTTCTTCTCATAAGGCAGGATCACACCGGCATAATTTTATTTATCTCTCATATACGTTCACTCTTGATTTTAATGAAAAATCATACAGTATTTATAATTGAGCTTAAAATATTAAAAAATGTTTTGAAATTATTTTAAAAATAAACTAGAATAAAGCCGAAAGGAATGCAAAATGACAAAAAAAATATCAAAATCAAAAGCCAAAGCAAAATACGCCGTCAAAGGAAGTGTAAAAGAATCTCTCAAAAAAGATTCTCAAAATAGTAAACCGAATGCATCTTTGTACTCAGCCAATAGAAATGAAACACAAAGTGAAGATTTTTTTACGGAAACAGGTTCACTCCCCGAAAATCATGTTGATCTCTCTATCAAAAGATATCTGTTTCCGCCGATTCATCCGGAAGGGTATAAAATTGTCGGTGTCATCATTGGTATTGTGTTGGTTTTAGGTCTTTTCTTCCCCTTTATTTGGATTTTAGGGGCTCCTCTGATTGCTTTTGCATTCTATTTTTTCCGTAATCCGGAACGTATTACCCCCAAAGGAGAAAGTCTGATTATATCTCCGGCAGACGGAATTGTCAGCAATATTAAATACATCGTTCCGCCACAAGAACTACAGCTAGGTTCAAAGCCCTTATTAAGAATCAGTATCTTCATGAGTGTTTTTAATGTTCATGTTAATCGTGCTCCTGTTTCCGGAACCGTTTATGCTTTAAACTACAGACCCGGAAAATTCATGAATGTAGCAGATAAAGATAGTGAGGACAATGAGCGTCAAGAAATTGGACTTCTTATGAAAACAGGCCAAAAAATTGGATTTATCCAAATTGCCGGATTAGTTGCTCGTCGTATCTACTGTCCTTTAAAAGTAGACGACTCATTAACAGCCGGAGAAGTTTTTGGTTTAATTCGTTTCGGCAGTCGATTGGACGTTTTCTTGCCGGAAGGTGTTTATCCAAAGGTTTCACTGGGGCAAACAGCTATTGCCGGTGAAACAATTCTGGCGGACCTGTCGGAATTGGTTAAATCAAAATAGTGAGGTTAGTCATGTCTGGAAAAGAAATTAAAATCAGACCACTCTTTCCGAATGCCGTCACGATGTTGGCTTTAGCATTTGGGGTTTCCTCTTTGAATATGGCATTTTGGGGCCAATGGCAATTAGCTGTCTTGTTTATTACATTGGCCGGTGTTTTTGACTTTTTGGATGGGAAAGTCGCACGTCTTTTGAATGTTTCATCAAAATTCGGTGCCGAATTGGATTCCCTTTCTGATTTTGTCAGTTTCGGAGTTGCTCCTGCATTTTTAATGTATCAATGGACAATGGATCAAGAAACCCGAATCAATGTTTTACAAAATCTAGCCGTACGCTCTGACGCAGTTGGTCTTTATTGGGGAATCGTTTTGTTTGTTTCCATGTGTTGCGCCTCTCGATTAGCTCGATTTAACACACTTTTGGACACACCCCAACCTTCTTATTGGAAATATTTTTTTATGGGCGTACCCGCACCGGCCGGAGCTTATTTAACAATCATGCCCCTTATTTTTTGGTTGGCGTTTAACGGAGAATACGAATTTTTCAGAAATCCTGTCTTCGTTTCTATTTTCTTGATTTTTAGCGGAATTATGATGGCTAGTAAAATACCAACTCTCTGTTTGAAACATATCCGCTTTAACCAGAAATATACCTTTTATTTACATCTATTTATTTTGTTTGTTATTGCCGGTTTGATTTCTTATACATGGATGACGCTTTCTGTTTTGGGTCTCTTCTACTTGCTTTCAATTCCAATGTCGGTTTACTTTTTCTTTAAATTAAAAAAAGAGAACCTTTCATTCTCAAAGCAAAAAGTTGTCTCAATCCATTCTAAGAAAGGATATAAACATGATTAAGCTTTTTCTTATGGCATGCGGGATTATTTTTCTATTTCATACTCCGGCCTCGGCACAATTGGCCGCGAATCCTTGGGCAAATAAATCTGCTTTACAAGATAAAATGGATCGAGCAAAAGCGAAATCGACTCCCTCAATAAAAACAAACAAGAATTTCTATTCCGGAAACATGATGAATATTCCGACACCGGATTACATCGGAACCAATACAACTTATACGACAGCTCGAGGGCAAGAAATGATCGCTCCCGATGTTAACATTACCAATATGCTTCTCATGACACAACACCTTAGAAATTTAGGATATAAAATTCCGGATGGGCTGGATGAACTTATCAATACCGCCCCTGCTCGCTTAAAAAGAGAAATTTTAAAATCCATGATTATGCTGGAAAATTCTTCTAATCCGGTAGCAGTGGCTTCTGTCAGTTTTGCTGAGATATTCGAAAAAAACACCGGATTTGATATAGAAAATCTAATCACAAATTCTTTAAGAATTATTGATTCGAGAAGATAGCATGACACAACAAAATTTATTTTTTCAATTACTTGCATCATTTTTTTGCATAACATTCTTTTTTTCTTCACCGCTTTTGGCTGAGACAAAAAGTTTGGCAGTGATGAAACAAGAAGCCCGAGAAAAAATAAAATCCTCTCTGGATACTGAATTTTTGGCCTCGCCTATTTATACAAAAATGTTATTTCGAGGAGCCAAAGAAACCGATCAAAGATTTTCCGAAAAGCAAAAAGCATTTTTAAATGAGCAAAGTAAGAAAAACAGACATTCTCCGGAACAATTTCAACAATTAGAAAACAACCTTCAACAAGCCAGACCGATCCGTTATGGCTTAGAAGATAAAGATTTGAGTCAAATTTCTTCGATTATTCAACAAGATCCTATCGGCTCTTTTGATCAATTCTCAAAACATATTCAACTCAATTCATCCTCTCCTGCCTATTGGTCTCAATCTTTCAAAGAAAAATTAGGACAAGAGCAACAAATCCAAGAGCCTACTCTTTTTGATCATAACGATCCCTCTCTTCCACCGGCACTCAAGAAAGAGGCAAATACCAATCTTGGTATTCGACAAATCTCGACGGGTCCTTATGGATTAACCGGTAGTGAATACACTCATATTCGTCAAGAGCAAATTAAACTCAATAAACGATTGGGAATTCGTTCATACAAGCTCAATCCGGATTATTTCTGAGAATTTAATATGAAAGCAATTAAAAGCACATCACGGGATTTTGAACCCTATATTATTTTGGTCCGTCCGCAACTCTCGGAAAATATGGGTATGGTTGCAAGGGCGATGATGAATTGTGCCCTTTCTCGTTTAAGATTGGTACACCCCAGAGAAGATCACCTCAATGAGAAGGCAAAAGCCGCCTCTTCCGGTGCTTTTTCGGTTTTAGAAAACGCTCAAGTTTTTTCAACATTAGAAGAAGCCTTATCGGATATTTCCTATGTTTTGGCAACAACCGCCCGAAAACGAGATATGACAAAACCGGTAGTTGATCCGGAAGAAGCTGTTTCAATGATCAACAAACAACAAGAAAACGACATTAAAACAGCTATTTTATTCGGTGCAGAACGAACAGGTCTTTTAAATGAAGAACTGGTTTTGGCAAATACACTCATTGAAATTCCGCTCAATCCGATTCATCCATCCCTTAATCTCTCACAGGCTGTCTTAATCATGGGATATGAATGGTTTAAAAACAGAGACAAACAATTTATCTCCCATCTTGAAACAGGGGGATCCGACATGGCATCAAAGGAGGAACTTGTTTCTTTTTTTAATCATTTAGAGACTGAACTGGAAAAAAGAGGATATTTTCGATTTACCGACAAAAAAGAACGCATGAAAAGAAATTTAAGAAATATTTTTACCAGAAATCAACTTACAAAATCAGAAATCAAAACCCTGCACGGTGTTATATGTGACTTGATTCGGCCTTTGAAATAAAAATAAACAATTGTGATAAAAAAAAGAGACCCCCGTGTCAAAGAAGTGGTTCGTCATATGTGACTTAAAGCCTTAAGCACCAACAATCCCACAAACGGAACAGCCCCTATCCTGCCAAACGTAATATTGTTCCCAGTTAGCCATGAACGGATCATTTAAATCCACAGTTAATTGCTCGTTCATTAAAAAGAGGCCCCCATGTAAAACACAGGATTCTTCATATATACCTTAAAACCTTAAGCACCACCATCCCATAAACGAGTCCCACAGTCCCCTATCCTGCCAAACGTAATATTGTTCCCAGTTAGCCATGAACGGATCATTTAAATCCACAGTTAATTGCTCTGTTCATTAAAAAGAGACCCCCATGTAAAACACAGGATTCTTCATATATACCTTAAAACCTTAAGCACCACCATCCCATAAACGAGTCCCACA
>CASECF010000030.1 GCA_949286245.1 uncultured Alphaproteobacteria bacterium | reverse complement strand
GCTTAGATGAAGATAAAATTAAACATTATGTAGAATTTCAAGGACGACAGGATTTAGGTCAGCTCCGTTTGGAGCTGTAAGGAAAAGGCTCCCAAAGGTGCCTTTTCTATAGAACCCCCAGTTTACTGGGGGATATCTATTAGGTGAATTGTAAGATTTTTTCTTGAAAAGATTGCTGCTTTTCCTAAAAAAATAAAGCCTTCTTTTTATCGAAGGCTTTATTTTTTTGTATTCATATTAGTAGTTTTCAGCTAAAATTTGGAAATAAGCTTTGGCGTGGGAGCAAACCGGACAGATTTCCGGGGCCTTTTTCCCAATAACGACATGTCCGCAATTTGAACATTGCCAAATCATATCTTTATCGCGAGAGAAAACGATACCTCCTTCAACATTTGCCAAAAGCTTTAGATAGCGCTCTTCATGACTTTTTTCAATTTTAGCAACCATTTCAAACAAAAGTGCAATTTTCTCAAAGCCCTCTTCTCTGGCTTCTTTGGCAAATGTGGCATACATATCGGTCCATTCATAGTTTTCTCCGGCAGCCGCATCTTTTAAATTTGTTGCTGTATCGGCAATTTCACCGTTTTCTTGTAAGAGTTTAAACCAGATTTCTGCATGCTCTTTTTCGTTGGCAGCTGTTTCTTCAAAGAGCTTGCTGATTTGAACATATCCATCTTTTTTTGCTTTAGAAGCATAGAATGTGTATTTATTTCTGGCTTGTGATTCGCCGGCAAAAGCCGTCCATAAGTTCTTTTCTGTTTTTGTACCTTTGAGTTCTTTTGTCATTGTTTTTTCCTTTCATCTTGACATTGACATTTTGGGCAAAGCCCGGTTAATAACACATTCATCTCTTCAACACAAAATCCTTTTGTGCCTAAATGATGAATGAGTTCGTTTTTTATAAAAATAGGGATATCAAATAATTGACCACATTTTTTACACTGAAAATGGTAGTGATCTTCCAGAATATGATCAAAACAATCCGCACCGGTCGGCATTTTTATTTGAACAATCTTTTTGCTTTGTACTAGAGAAATTAAATTGCGATAAACTGTCCCTTTACTAATTATAGGATGCAACTGTTTTACATGTTGATATATTTGATCCGCTGTCGGATGGGACAACATCTTAACTCCATTATAAATAAGTTTTTTTTGTAGTGTGTTTCGAGTTTTCATATTCTTATCAGTAATAATTCTTAAAAAGGAATCTATACGAATAGTTTTAAAATGTCAATGATTATTGTTCAAAAATAAAAATATTATTGACAACAGAATGCTCTTTTTATACCCTCTTTATTAACTTTTTAAGAGGAAAGTTATATGAAAAAATTTATATTTATTGAATATCCCAAATGCTCTACCTGCCAAAAAGCAAAAAAATTTTTGGAAAATCATGCGGTTGATTTTGAGGATCGGCATATTGTAGAAAAAAAACCAACCGTCTCAGAATTAAAAAAATGGATTTTGATTTCTCAAAAACCAGTTAAATCTTTTTTTAATACTTCTGGTTTAGTTTATAAAAATCAAAATATTAAAGAAAAATTACCCCTCCTTTCGGAAGAAGAACAAATCGAGCTGTTATCCCAAGACGGAATGTTAATTAAGCGGCCGCTACTCGTTTCGGATACCTCTGTTTTAGTGGGATTTAAATCGGAAGAATGGAAAAATTTGATTGATAAAAAATAAAATTCTTTTGAAGGATAACAAAAATATAATTTTTTTTTATTATGTGAAAAAAATGCTTGCATTTTTGTTTAATATCTTGTATAACCACTAATGCAGTGCCGGCATAGCTCAGTTGGTAGAGCAGTTGATTTGTAATCATCAGGTCGGGAGTTCGAATCCCTCTGCCGGCACCACCCCTGAAAAGGTTTCTTTTTTATTTCTTTCCTCTTTGTAATTATCACGGTATTTCTTCCTTTCTTTTGATTGATTTTTATTTTTTTTCAAGATATTATTCTTTTTGAGTTTTTAAGTGTTTCAAGGCGCTGCTTTGATGAAGGTAAATGTTATTTTCTTAATTTGATAACTTATATAAAAACAGCAATAAAGAAATATTTTTTCTTGATTTTTTTTTTTATAAGACTTAAATTGACTTCCGAAAGAAAAGGAATGAATGATGTTGATTTTGGCTATTGAAACCTCCTCAAAACATGTCTCGGTTGCTTTAATGAATGAAAGTACCGTTCTGGGATATCAGGATCAATACATGGAGCAGGGACATGGTGAGGCTTTGATTCCGATGATTGAGACCCTCATGGAAAAAACGAGCTATTGTTTGAAAAATTTAGATGCCGTTGCTGTTGCTCTGGGACCCGGCTCATTTACCGGTGTTCGAGTAGGCTTGGCAACTGCTCGTGGTATGGGATTAGCCTTACAAATACCGGTTTATGGGGTGACTAATTTTGAAGCAGTTGCCTATGGTATTTTTAAACCGGTGACAGTTGTTTTAGATACAAAACGAGGTGATTATTTCACTCAGTCATTTGATGCAGATTTTCATCCGCTTAATCAACCACATATCCAGACAGCTGAGCAATTAAGAAGGTTTTTACCGTTTGTCGCCGTTGGAGACGGAGCAGATCAATTACGAGCAGAAATTGGCTGTGATATCACTGAAAAAATACCACCTTTGGCGATTTCTGTCGGTAAGGTTGCTTTATCTCGTCTGCAAGAACCATTGCCGGCAGAACCACTTTATTTACGGGACGCAGATGTTACTGTATCCCATTGATCCGATGTATGCTGACGTTTTGGTGGAAATTCACAAAACAAGTTTTGACTTCCCTTGGACAAAGGAAGCTTTCTTAGATCTGCTGCATTTATCAACAACTATTGGATGGTTTGATGAGAATGCTTTTATTCTCTGCTCTCAAATGCATGATGAAATGGAAATTTTAACTCTTTGTGTGCTTCCTCAAATGCGACAGAAAGGATATGGAAAAATATTGATGAAAAGATTGCTGAAATATGCTCAAGAATCTGGTATAAAAAAAATTTTTTTAGAAGTTTCTGTCACAAATCCAATTGCACAGCATTTATATTTTGAAATGGGATTCCGTGAAATAGGTAGAAGGCGAAATTATTATCGAACGAAAGACGGCTTTTGTGACGCTTTATGCCTTGAAAAAAAAGTTTGTGTCGAATAAAAACGGAAAGCCTTAGAAAAAAAATCGCCTTTGAGGCGATTTTTTTTCTAACGAACATTCGGTATTTTGATTTGTGCAAAATATCCGGGAGGAATCCGTGTCTTGGCATATTTGGGATTAACCATTGAAATAGAGTATTTCGCAACTTCCGTTAATCTAACGGCTTCATCAAAAAAGTCCTCCACAATTTTATCATAACGGGTATGATTCACAATATATAAAATACAAGCTTGTCCTTTATCAACACGTCCGCATCTTGGGATGTTGGTGGTAATATCGGGATTTGCAACAACACCTTGAAGTCCAACTGTCTTTGTTTGTTCCGAGCTACCTCCGAAAAAAACAGAACCTAAAAATAATCCGATAATACACGTAACTAAAAGCATAATCCCGATACTTTTAGAAGTTAGAACAGACGGTGGTAAGTTGAAGTCGGCTGCGAAATTGTTATCATATTGTCCTGTAAAAGTGGCCGGAGCTACTTTTAGTGTTCCGTTTTGAGAAGCTTCTTGTGGCTTTACTTCTTTTTCTAAAGCAGAAACAGATGAAGTGGATTGTATTTGTGAAGACGAATCTTTTTCAATTGGTTTCTCTCCCTGTTGAGCGGGTGATGACAACCCTCCTTGAGACTCAGTAAACCTAGGAGGGAGGGGGGGGGCTTTAAATGGAGGTTGGGTCATTTTTTAGTTTCCTTTTACAAGACGAATGTATCTTAATTTCAATGTGATGAGTAATTCTCCATCCGGATATCCTTGATAACTTCTGGGAATTCCAATAATAGCTAATTCATCATCGATAGCCGCCACAACATTAAATGCCGTCAATTCTCCGGATTTTGTATCTAATGTGACGTTTGTATCCACTTTATCGGTTGATTTAATTTGGGTGCTTAACAGTAATGATAATGTTTCCAATCCCGGAATATGAGCACATTTCCCAATATCAAATCGCATTTTCCAGTTATTCGGTACAATGGCAATTCCTTCACTGACGGGTGAAACAATATAATTTCTGCTGATAGATGCTAATAAATCTTGTGATTTTTTATGATGACCGATTGAAATCAATTTTCCAACCAATCCTGCATTTGTCGTATAAACACGACCTGCACCAAATTCCTCAATGACTTTCTGCCAACTTGCTTGAGGAATGGCAGGGGAAATGTGATAAACTTGTGTGTCAGCCAATAAAAGTTTAGATTCTTTTAAAATTTGATCTAAAAGAGATTGGACTTTCTGTTTTTCAGCATAGTTCAGAGTTAAAATAAGAGACGAATTTTCCCAATTTGGTGAGATCTGCTGAATGCCGGCTCCTCTTAAGGCATCTAATAAAGCGAACATCACCAAACGATTGTTGGGTAATTTAAGTTCAAACCGTCCGGAACGAGATAGATAAAGGGCTTTTTGTTTTGCGTCATATCGATAAAAAACATCGCCGGCTTTGGCTAATTCAGAAACAACAGTCGTCAATTCTCCAAATACATCTTGAGCGTTTAATTCGGGATATGATCCATCCTCTGTATAAACCGTAATCTTTGCTTCTTCTAGCAATTGTTGAAATGCTTCATCTACCGGAAGATTACGAAACGAAAATCCGTTTACCTCATAACGAGGCAGAGTATCAGAATAATCAAAATATGATAATTTGAAATCTTGATCCGTTAATGCGATCGTTGTCAAAATTTTTTGATCTTTTAGCTCATCAACAGTGCACCGAAACGGAGTCTCAATATTTAAAAATTCTGCAGACTGTGTCGTTTGAATCGGTTTCGACACCGGAAAAATTTGAGCATTTCCTTCCATTGGAATAAAAAAAGATGAAAAGCTTAAGAAAAGTGTATAAATGGATGTTTTAATCAATTTCATAGAGTATCCTTTTTAGTTTGTCTTCTTTGTTAATGGTGATCCTTTAGATCCGAAAGAAAATGACATCTTCTTTTGTACACTATTTTGAGTACTTTGTGAAGATATTTTTGATCCTTCTTCTGATTTTTTCATTGGAACAATCGTATCTAACTCTGATGATTTCGCTTCTAACTGATCATACTCTTTTTTGAGCTGCGTTTCGTCCAATTCTTCATAAGGATCTTCTAATACTTCGAAACCATCCGGAGCTGGTCCCAAATATTCTTTTGTATTGCTTGTATCTAATACTCCCAAAGCCTTTTTAGCCTCTTCGGCATTTAAATCTTCTCGAACCAAGGGAGAGACATCAGATTGGGCGTTGGCATAGGCAATTCTCAAATCTTCTTCTAAAGAGAGAAGATTGTCTTGTAAGATTTGAAGTCCATTTTCATATTTTTTTTCTAAAAGAGGATAAAGAGAAGGATTTGATAGTATATTTCTGATTTGATTCTTCCCTTGTTCCATGGCATCTACTAAAAAACCGTAATACTTGTAGGAAAACACTTCTATATTCCCCAAGGCAATACAGCGTGCCGCCGTCCAAGCTTGAACTCGTTTAATAAAGTCCAACGTGTCAAATGCATGCCGGATGGCAAATTCGTCACTTGTTTCAACAGAAAGAATTTTTTCTTTTCTGAAATCCTTTTCCTCTTGTTCTTCTGTCTTTTCCTTAGAGGTTTGATTCATATCTAATTCTACAGAGGTAGAGGGGCTCCCTTCCGGTTCCAATTTCTCCTCATTATCAGAAAAAACAACAGCTTGTGCATCCGAAAAAGTTTTTTCTTCAATGTTAAAAGTGTCAGCTTGTGAAAATTCTTCTTTGCTATTTGTTTGATTTTTTTGTAATTGAGAATTTAGTAAGTTATCTTGACTAATACTGTTTAATGAAGTTTCCTGTTCTAATTTTATTTGAAGTTGCTTAATGACTTCCATACCAGGATCACCAAAAAAAGAAAGCCAATGACTTAAAATAGGAAGCCTCTCTTTGATCTCTTCTTTATTTAACGGTGTATTTGATGTTAAATATGATTGTATTTCATTCCATGATGTCAACGCCGCATAGTAATTATATGCATGATCTAACTTCTCTCTTAAAGAAGGGGAAATATCTCCTACTTCTGTATAAATGGAAAGAACCCAATTCTCCCCCAATTCAGTTTGAGCTATTTGTACAAAGCGATTAAGGGTATCCATATCCCCCGCATAAGAAGAAAGAGCTTCAAGTATACGTTGTTTATTCGCCATTTATCCTATCCTTTTTTATCCGGTTGAATTTCTTTATGCTGATTTTTCTGGTCTTGTTTTTTTGATTGAAGAGATTGATTTTTTAATTCGGAATCTTTCAAAAGAGAAATATCTTCTTCAATAATAGGATATTGCTTGTCGGATTCGTTTTGTAAAAATGAAAGTTTATCCTGAGGATGATTAGACGATTTTTTTGTATCTCGTATAATATCCGATAAAGCCTTTGTAAAAATTTCTGTTTGAAGTTTTACAATTCTTTCAACAGTTTGTGTAATAATCTCTTGTTGCATCTTTTGAAGCTCTTCATGTGTTTTTTTCGAAGAGAGTGAGTGTTCTGATATAGACTGAATTTGATGAGAAATTCCTTCTTGGAATTGCTGAAGCGCTTTTTGAAAAAATTCGGACTGTTTGACAGATTCTTCATGTTGTTTGGCAAAAAACTGATTCATGAAGGGTTCGGGATTGATCGGAGTATGAAAATCACCTTCTAATGATTGACTAAATGAGGCATGGTTCATATTTAACTGATCATCTTCCGGTGAGGGAAGGTATGACTTCTCCGGTAAATATTCCGCATTTTTATCTTCTTCTTTCCCGGTCGGTTGCCCCATTTTATTTTTGAGATAGTCTACATATTGACGAACAATATTCCCCCCGATAATATTGCTTAGACTCATTTGGACTTCCGGTGATGCTTCTAATAATTGTTTGTTAAAATCTTGAATATAACTTTTCGGAAAATTCGAAAGATGTCGGTATATATTAACAAGTCTTTGAGCTCGAATGCCTGTATCATTATCCCGAACTTCTTTCCTTTTTTGGAAAGAAGCTAAAATATCAATTGCGTTATCAAGTGTTGTATTTGTTTGAGCCATAATACTCCCTACGAAAGAATAATTAAGACAATTTTATGCATTTTTTGAATATCTTCTTTTGTAATGGAACATTTCGATTCCGGTAAAAGAGAAGAGATTTCAAGACCGTTATCTTGAGTCGATTGTAATGAAACGATTTGGACTTTATTTCCTGAAAGAGGCATGACGGCTAAATCCCCAACCTGCGGTTCTGATTTCGGGGAGGCAATGACCACAGAATCAACCGGAATCAATGAACCCAATACGGGGGCTTTTAATCGAATACCATAAATATCGGTATCAAATGCCAAAGTGGAAGGACATAACGCAGAACCAATCGGCCGTTCCTTTTCAATTAAAATTGTCCCATCTTTCTCTGGAAAACCGTAGATGGGAACATTGATTTCACGAGAATCGGCATCTCTCATCATGAAGCGACTGACGGGAAGATCATTATACCCGCCTTTGGATGCGAAAATACCGCTTTTCCCATCTGTTTGCTTTAGTTCATCCAAAGCACCGGACATATCAAGTTCGTAAATTTTAAGTTGAAGATCAACATCAGAATAACCCAAAGCATGAGCGATGTCTTTGAATGTTTTTTCATCTACTTCACGTTGTCCCATCTCAATCCGATGATAAACGGAAAGAGTCATCTTAGCCCCTTTTGCAACCTCCTGTAATGTTAATCCTTTTTGTCCGCGTAAATAACGAAGTGCCGCACCCATTGTCTTTAATCCACTTCCGGCGTTGATTTTACTCCTTCTTTCTTGTTCACGTTTCCAAGCCTTGATGACTTCCGGTTGTGAAGATTTTTCAGATACGAAAATGGCCTCTTTCGGACAGTTCAAAAACTCCGAAATTTTTTCAAGTTGTTCTTCATCGATACGACGATATCCCTTTTCGATCTTGCTGACTGCTGATAAACTCAAGTTTAAAACATTTGCTAAACTTTTCATTGGTTTGCCACGAACACGGCGAAACATTCTGATCTGATTCGGGAATATAATTTCTTCCATTTTTTTCTCCTTCTTCATTTATTTTCTTTCACTATACACTAAAAAAAATTTTTGGGAAATAGACAAAATGAAAAAAATGAAAAAAAATGACATTAACTATACTTATCTTTGGCGGTCCCCTTAAGTTTCCTGATTTTTTTGACCATTGCTCGTTTTCCGTGTCGAACCAGAGAGCGAGTACCAGCTATACCACCTTTTAGTTTAGCTTTTGACATAATTGTCTTCCTTGCAATTCGTCCTGCTCCTCTCCCCAATGCTTTTCCGGTCATTCGAACGGTTTTCGAGGCTGTTTTGGTCGTTGCTTTTATCATGAGAGCCGCCATTTGAGTAAATAGTTTTACGATAGCAGCCACAATCTTGGTGGCTATTCTTATTGCCACCGCTGCAGCTTTTGCGGCAACAATCGTTGCAACTCCGGCTACAGCAAGAGCTGCTCCGGCAATCATCATCGGAATTCCGATAATGGCTCCGAGTATACTTGCTGACATCTTGGCTCCACCTGCCATCATTCCTTTACCGGCAGTCATCATTCCTTTTCCTGCAGCTGATCCGCCCTTATCAACACCTGTGGCCATGGCGTTCCCGCTCTGCTCGGTTGTTTTGGCTATGGCTTTTCCTGTTTGTTTTGTTGCTTTTTCGGCAGCTTTCCCTGTTTTTTCGACAGCTTTTGCCGAATCATTTGAGATTTTTTTGGCTGTTGCTTCAACTTGCTTTTCGGCGACTTTCGCTTCCTTTTCTCCTTCTTTTTCAAAATATTTGAAGGCTTTTGTTTTTTTGATTGAATCAACCGTACTTCCGGCCACTTTCTTTGTTAGGCTGGTCGTCGTAGTTGCTACTCCGACGGTTGTTTTAATCATAGATCCCAATGCGGACGTCCCAACACCCGGAATTCCCGTCGTGACTCCGCTTAATGTTTCAACAAGGGTGGCCGTGATCGGTAAAATAACAAAACCAAATCCTGCGGCAGCTATAATCAGAACGAATGTAATCCAGTAGCCTAAAACCGAATCTCCCGTGATCGTTTCATAGAGATCTTCAGGGCTATTTCCAACCATAGCCTCAATCAATGCCGATACACCATCCCCCGGAAGGATGTTGATAAAGAGAGTTATGATCAACGCCGTAGCGATCGATAACCCCAAAATTTGTAAAACAGCATGTACAAGTAAATTCCATCCACGTTGTGTGTATTCTCGAGAAATAGGAAAAGCAAAGGCTGTCACCAATAGAGGGGTTAAAAAAAGGACAAATCCTAATTTGATAAAAGCATCCATCACATAGAAGGCAACAAAGACCATAAAAATAGAAAAAAGAATAATGAATGTCCAACCTAAAAAAAGATAGGGAATCTTGGGAAGAGTCAAAGAAATGATTGGAATGGTATATCCCATTGCAATACTATAACAAGAAAGAGAATCCCCGATCGCCGTAAAGGGAACAACTTGCTGGTAAACTGTGCAAACTAAACAGAGAATGGAATTAACAGTTTGATCATCCAAAAAATAATTAGTGGTATCACTTGTATGAGGAAGAGTTGCATCTTTATTATTCATATCTTGACAATAAGAACATTTGATATCAAGTCCTAATTTGGATTGTGCTTGGTCAGCAAAGGTTTGTTTCGTTGTTATCTTCTCCCCTTTTGAATCAGTCTCAGTAAAATCTCCGGTAATAGATAATTCAGAAAATTCAATACTTAATCCGGCAACATATGAAATAAAGGGGGAGACGGTTATTTTTAAAAAATCACCGATCGGAGCATGAAGAATAACAGCACAAAAACAGACCACAATCGTTCGAATTAAAAATTCGGTAAAATATTCACTAATCCTTGTAAATCCGAAGGTTCCTAAAAAATAAAGCGTTTTAAAAGCAATCCATAATAAAAACATAGCTCCCAATAAATTAAGAGCAAAGTCATTAATAATCTCGTACAAAAGACTTGAAAAACGTTGAATTGATTCAATGACAATATAAGTCGTTTTGCAGGGCCAACAACTTTCGTTTGATTTTTTGACAATAAGGGCAACACTATCACATTTACTCGCTTCCTCTTTTTGTATTCTGGCGGCATTTTCAACATAATCTTTTGCACAAGAATAAGCCTCTCGAATCTGATCGCCGGATTCTCCGCTCCATAATCCAAATAGGTAAGAATCTTCACCATTCACATCCGTTTTGGACATTTTATGAAAGCTGTTCATAATAAAATGCGCTTTTGCCAAAACTTTGGGATCATATGATTCTTCATTGATATTACAAACTTCTGATTGATAGCTGATAATTTTTTGGCGGTCTTTTTCCAGTGCCTCCTTATCATCATATTCACTGCTCCAAATATTCCCTCCGACAGTTGCGTTTTGAATACCTTCCAATACCTCTCCTGCAATATCGGTCGCACTTATTTCGGGTGGATTATAAACTCCTTGCGCATGAATTTTTTCCGGTGCGGTTAATGTTAATATCAATAATAAAAATAATAACCCTTTTGGTAAATGATTTATGTAATAGATGAAAAAAATCAAAAGAAGAACAATTCCAATCACTGAAACGGGAAGAATATAAGATGATAGAAAATCTGTCTCTATTTGAGAGATAATTCCTACCAAAAGAAGTAATGTTAATGTTTGAATCAGACCCCTTATCGTCATATCAAGCCTCTTTTGAATTCATATCCGTTAGTTCCTTGAGAGCCTCGTCGCCCACATCTTTAGCTTGATTTTTCATATCAATAGTTGCATTCGCTACCATGGAAGCCCCGAGACTGGCTCCAATACCTGTATAAACCATAAGAGCTCCGACAGCTAACTTGGTCGCATTTATGGATAATTGCTTTAATCCATTAAATATTTTAACAAATTCAGATTGTTGATCGTTTCCGCCAAAATATCCCGATATTTTAGGAATACTTCCGGATAATTTGAGCATACACACAAGGAGAGCAAGAAATCCGATAGAAGTGGATGATAGACGTTGTAGTTCCGAGATTAACTTAGGATCATTTGTTTGTTTGGAGTTTGTTAGAATGCCGGGATAATTGGCATCTGTGTATGTATATATAATGTTGACCGTAATGGCGATAAAAACACAGGCCATAAAAATTTGAAACATAGATCCGAAAATAATATCCCAAGCTTTTTTGATATACCCCTTTGTTGAGGGAAAAACCCACGTCACTAAAATAATCGGAGATAAAATCAAAACACAGCCTAACCGAATAAAGCTTTCGATGAACATAACGGGAAATATAATCATCAAATTGAAAAATATCCAAATGATAAATGGACCGATGATCCAGTTAGAAAGAGCCGGAGTTGCCATAAGTGTGACACCCAGTGAAATACCCGAATTTAATGCCGCATAGATGCGATAGATAATATCTTGAACCTGATAGCCGACTTCCCCCGTAAATAAAGGATAATCCGTTTCCATTTTTGTTAAATTCTCAGGAACAACAAAATGTTCCGCTACTTGCGGGTCAGCCAAAAGAACAACCCGGGATAAAGAGGCAAACGTTGTAATGATTGGCGTCACAATATAATCCGCCATGGCTAAAAAATATTCCGGTTTGATCAAAACGGCAGAAACAATAAGAGCCTTAAATAAAGTCTTTGAAATAAGTGAAACGTATTCGGGAATATTGGGTTGTTTTAAAGAAATGACAAGTCGTCCGATTGTAAATGCCAACCAAAAAAGAAGAGCAACTCCTAAAAGGCTAAGAGAAAGATTCGCAACTGTTTCATACACAGATGTAAGAACCGATCCAATGGCATCAAAGACAACCTTATACAACGTGCAAGGCCAACAATTAGCCACATTTACTGACCATTGTTCCTCCATGGATGTTGTATCTAGGCCCTCTTCACATCCGGTTAAAAAAAGGATACAACAAACAACGACTGAAAAACTCAGTATCTTTCGAAGAATATGTTGTTCCCTGATTACAATCATGAAACGTCCCTTTATCCCTTTCTTCTGAGTTGATCTATTTGTCTTCTCAATTCTTCAACCATTTGCCTTGCTTTTTGTTCTGTTTGAGATCCACTGCCTCTCAGGATGTTAATCGTTGTTTGCAATTCTTGAATGCGTGCCTCCAATTTTTTGATTTGGCTTCGATTCTGCGATTCTCTTTCCTTTTCTTCTTCTCGTGTTTTTGTTGCAGATTGCTCCTTGTTTTCCGAGGAAGAATCAGACTTGTCAGATTGAGAAGATTTAACATCACTATCCGGATAAGCACTGTTTTCTTGGACGGAAGAGTCAGGTTGTTGTGCTATGTTCTCAGTGGGTGTCGGTGTATTATCTGTGTGAGGCATTTCCGCTCCGGAAGATATCGATGCTTCAACCGGATTCGATGGAGACACTCCGGCCGCCGATTCGCTGAAGGATGAAGATCTCTCAACAGAAGGCGTAGATGTACTTCCCATAGCTGACGATTCGCGGGCTGATGTGGGCCATTCCGGTGATATGGGGCGAGTGTTCCCTGTCTCTTGTGACTTGATATCTCCCTCTTGTCTCTTTGAATTTGTATTCTCCGGTTTTTCCGAGGGGGTTGATTTCGTCTCTTTTGAAGATTTTACGGAAGAATCCGGGCGAGATATAATGCCTTCCGAGACGGGAATATTCGAGGGAAATTGCTCCCCATCCCCTCTCGTGTCTGATTTGGTGTCGGAACTCTTTGAACCCGACGGGGATTGATCTTGTTTTCTGACGCCGGAAAATGGTGGAACGGGCATTGATCCCGGGGCTCCCCCAAAGGGCGGGACGCCCTTTCCCCCCGAAGCAGGCATGCCATACCCCCCTGAGGGTGTTCCGCCCATTCCTTCGGATGCAGGCGTATATTTTGCGGCAGGAGCAGCACCGGGGGCAGATGGGGTACCACTTTCAAACTTGCCTAAAGAAGGGCTCTTTCTTCTTAGACGGCCTAAAGCTCCACCAATAGCTCCGATAGCTCCCAATGTGGCTGTTTTCCCTAACTTATAACCGGACTTGGTATATTTTCCTGCGGTTACGGTCAGATTGCGCGCTTGTTGTCCCATCGTATTCCCCAATCCTAAATCAGCAGCACCAATAAATGAGTTGGCAAGTGCCGAAGCCGTTCCAAGTGTTTTGAAGGCCAAATAACTGATCGCCAGAGTTACCAGCAGATCCCTTCCCGAAATGGGAAGAAGATCGGCCGCTTCCTTATCCTGTCCTTGAATCATTAATTGAATGACTTGATCGATATTTGGTAAGGCCGCATTTGTCATGGCAGATATAAATATGAGAATAATCGAAAGACATAAAAACATCAAACACGCACTTAAAAACATATCCCAAGCTTTTTTCGTATATCCGACAGTTGCCGGAAAAACCCATAGAATAATCCAAAGCGGAGTTAATGCACATACAAAAGCTAAACGAATCATGGCATCCATCAACTTAAACGGAAAAGCTAAATAGATGGCAAAAAAACAAACAAAGATTATAAAGCCTAAAAGAATATAATAGACGTTAGGAAGAACATGAAAGACAAGGGCAGTAAATCCGAGTGAAATGATACATAAGCCAATAGCCATCCCAACGATAAAAAGAGCACTTGCTTTAATGAGAAAACACTCCAAAGAATTTCGAACATTTGTTGTAAAAGCTGTTGTTTGTTTGCTGGGATCGGCCGTTTGACCTTCCTTGGTACAAATGGGATTTACGGAAATGCCAGACTGTGAGGCTGATGTAATCATTTTGTTGGTATCTGAAAAATTTCCGACTTCCATTAAGGATGAGGATAATTCTAAGGAAAGTTGCAACATCGGACTGACAAGATGTTGATAAATTCCGATAGAAGAATATAAGAGTGCTGAAGCAATAATAGCTCGGCCCAAGTACTTAAAGAGATCTCCCAAAAACTGCATTAAATCAACTTCTTGGAGTTGTACCACCATTTTGCCAACACGAAAGGCAATAAAGAAAAGAAGACCAACCCCTAAAGTGGCTAAAAAGATGTCTTTTAGTTTGACGGCGACATTTGTAGCCAGTGTGTTCATCGCATCAAATAATGTTGTAAAAATAGGACAGAACCAACAAAATCCACCGCCTGAAGCATAACTACTGGAGGCTGATGCTGCCCATTTTGCTAATGATGCAAGGATTTTACGAAAGGCAACATCGGCAGCGGGAGAGACGACACTGACAACAGTATCAGCGGCAACATTAGCGGCGGTTGAGGCGGCATTAGAGACTCCTTCTACAACGGTTGAGGCTGCACTGGAAACCCCCTCGGCAACGGATGAGGCAGCGCTAGAAACTCCCTCAGCAACAGATGAAGCTGCACTGGAGACCCCATCGGCAACGGTTGATGCTGCACTAGAAACACCCTCGGAAACGCTTGAGACAACACCAGCGACACCAGAGGTAATATCAGCCCGTACTACCGAGACGAAAAATAAAAAAATTGTAAATATAACAAAAAACGGGATTTTCTTTCTCATGTTATTCTCCGTTGATATGATTTTTCCATATTATAACATATTTTCATAAGAAATAAAACTTTTTTATAGCTTATTTTGAAATATTGGTTATAATTAGGAAAAAAGGAGAGAGATATGGATATAAAAGGAAAGTTATTTCATGTTTATAAACTTTTTTATGCTCAACGATCTGTGTTGAACGGAGCTCCGCCCTTAACAATTCCGGCAGATCAAATCGGGACGGATGACTTTGACGATGCCCGTGCAGATGCCGAACTGCAAATGCTCGTTGCTTATCTGATCGGTGTGCGAGATTTGTCGCAAATCAGTATTCGTCAGGGGATTAAGATTGTCACGGATGCCTATTCTTCACAGCCGCAATGGAAAGAGTTGTTGTTAGATTATTTTGATTATGCGCTCTCAAAAGAGGAGGAGGCTCTGAAGCAACAAGGCGAGGCCTTAAAAGATGAAACAGCCTCGGTCTTGTTGGAAATACAACGGCATGAAGAGATAGAAAATGAGACGATTGAGGCATACGCCGATAAATTGGAGGCTCAACATTTTCCGATTGATGCCAGAAAGTTGATTCGCAATTATCTGAAAATGCGACGTCGAGATTCTCAAAAGGCATGGGAGGTTCTTATTCAGAATCCCGGCTATTTTTCTCCGATTATCGTGGAGGATAAAAACGGGCAGAGTGTGATGACACCGCAAGAGGCGATGGCTAAAAATAAGGAAATCGGAAAGTTCTTAAAAAATTTATCAGTGTAAAATTTGACAAATTTTTTTTTGATGATATACTGATATCAAGAAGTTTGTAGAAAGAAAAAAGAAGGAGATGCACATGCCATATAATCCGGAAGAAGATGATAAAAAAGCTTACGAAAGCACAATGGAAAAGAATGAAGACATTGAGGCTTGGAATAAAGAAGTTAAGCGAAGAAGAGAGGCCGCCGAAGAAGAGGCCGAACAGTCCAGAAGAGATGAGCGACGTCGTGATTCCGGGCGGGAAAAAGAAAGATTGGCTGCTGCATTGGATCCCAATAGAAAGGATAATGAGGGAAATAATATGACGGGTGAAGCCCCCAATTCGGGTATGAAGCCCTCAAATGAGGATAAGTCCGCAGTGTCTTCTTCGTCTGATCAGTTTGCGAGTACGAATCAGACACCTGAGGAGTATATGCACTCTGTGAACAGTAGCCACTTGAAAGATTTAGAGACTCAGCAACAAAACAGGTATTCCGAATTTGAAAACAGTGTGAACTCGCTCATTCAGAATGCATCGGGGAAAACAGACGAGCTTTTGAATAGTAGTCGCAGTCATTTTATTTCGAATCCTGTGTTAGAAACTGAAACGGGAAAAGATGCTTTGAATTCGGATCATACTGTTAAACAAGAGGGGACTGACCTTTCGGCAAAAGGGAAAAATCCGACCGAACAATTGGCAGGAGCATCTGTTCCTCCCGCTTCGAAAGACGAAAAATCTTCTGAGATGGGGAAGGCGAACGGGAATACGGAACAAAAGCCAAATGAATCTCTTGGCGGTGTTGCCCCGCAAAAGCCGAATCCTGTTCTTGGAAAGGGACCTTCACAACAAACGGCTCCCGAACAGGCAAAACCGGTGGTCCCGCAGATCCCTCAACAAGCGCAGTCAAATGTTCCTGAGTTTTTGGCGAATCAAAAAATGTTTGAGGATCAATTCGTTCCTAAAAAATTTCAGATATGGGATTCTTTTAAACCGGCTTTGGATGCGTGGACGCAAGGAGATATCGGTGACGCTATTTTCAATAGCTTTTTTGCGTTGTTGGCTGCTCCGGCCGATATGTTGAATCGGTATATGGATCATCTTAAAGAAGAGGGAATCAGAAGAGATAAAGAGATAGAGGCCAATAAACTTCAATATATTGATCGTCAGTTGATGAAAAAAGGAATAACCAGAGAACAGGCTTTGGCTCAGTTAGCCGTTCAGATGAGATCCGGACTGGAACAGGATAATCCAAAGTTGTTGAAGTCTTTGCCGCAAGATAAAGACGGAACCTTGAGATATGATCAGTTTTCAAAAAGGGAAATGAAAAAATTTTCGAATGCCGTTCAAGATTATGCACGAAATCATCCGGAATTCGGTCAGAAATTACGTACAACTTTCGGAATTGATTTTACACAAAAAGAGGTCGAGAAATGGGCTCAGAAAACGGCATTTCATGTGACGGTAAAAGGAAGTTTGAAAGATCCGCAAGCTTTTGATGGTCAAGGAAAAGAGCTGAAAACGGATCCTAAGGAAATTGCTCAAAAAGCTCAGAGCAGAAATTTAGATTATAAGAATTTCCAAAATTCAATGCAGGATAATCAGTCGACCAGAGCAGCTCTTAATCGGGCCAGACAAAATGCTCCTTACACGCCTCAAAGACCACCGCTGGTCAGAACAGGGTCAAAAGAGATGGCCTCATAAGAAAGTCAACACGCTAAAAGGGCTTTTATTGGAAAGATCCGCCTTCTTGTCAGGCGGATCTTTTTTGTATCTAGAAAACCACGCGTTAGACGCGTGGTTCAGAAAAGCTTATAGCGGTGAGGATGACAAAACGCTCCAAATAGGTTAGAGTTTTGCAGTCTGCCAGGACGCAAAACAACCTATTTGGAGGACAGTAATGAAAAC
>CASECF010000029.1 GCA_949286245.1 uncultured Alphaproteobacteria bacterium | reverse complement strand
AACGAGATTGTGTATGGGGGGAACGATCTGATCTGTGAACCGAGCGAGATGGATAACAGAGAAACGGCTACCATGGTATTTTTGTTTGATGAGGATCTGGACGAGACAGCCCTGCCCAACTGGTATTGTGAGGAAGACAGTGATTGCGGATCGTGTCAACGGTGTCAAGAGAACATTTGTGTGTCCTCATGTGAGGGGTATGAGCGTTGTGCTCAAGATACGGAAACAGGGGAACAGATTTGTTGCCCGAAAGAGAGACGGTCAGGACCGTACTGTTGTGCGAAAGCGATCAACGGGATGTGTTGTAATGAGAATAATCAGTGTTGCCCGTGGCATAAACCCCTGATTGATAAAAACGGGACGTGTTATTCGTGTGATAACGAGGCTGGTGTTGATGTGACCGGCGTAGAAGAAAACTGTGATATCTGTTCCAATCGAGAATTGTGGGAGAGAACAACAACCGAAACCCTATGTATAATACCGTGTCCATCGGATAAACCACTGAGGGGAAATGATGGAAAATGCTATTCATGTGATTATGAAAATCCTGTTCCTTTGGGACTTGGTGCCGATTATTGTTCTTTGGTTTGTCCCAATCGGATAGGAAGTGGATGGTGGAATACCCATTGCTCTCTTCCTTGTGAAGAAGGCTTTTTCACGGCATCTGACGGGAAATGTTACTCCTGTGATGAAGAAAAAAGTGTGGATGTTAATGGTGTTTCTCACCATGGATGTGATCAGTGTTCTAACAGGATTTTGGAGGGTGGTCGAACATGTATTTTAGAATGTCCGAGCGGTCAAGTTAAGGGCGGAGACGGAAATTGTTATTCGTGTGATGATAGAGATCCTATTCGTGGTGTTTCGGAATCTTATTGCAAGGAAAAATGCCCCAATCGTATCGGGAATGGAAGTAGTAATGCTTTTTGTTCAATCCCCTGTGAAAAGGGGACATTTACGGGGAGTGATGGAAACTGCTATTCGTGTGATGAAGAAAAAAACATTTCTGTTTTGGGTGTTCAACATACCGGATGTGAGCAATGCGATAATCGATTAAAAATTGGAAATTCTTGTATTTTAGAGTGTCCAATCGGTCAAATTAAGGGGGATGACGGAACATGTTATTCCTGTGATCATCCGGATCCGATTATTATTGAGGAGGCATCGGATTATTGTAGCAATATTTGCCCCAATCGGGTTGCCAATGGTAAAGGAAACAAGACGTGTTCTTTAGCTTGTACAGGTGAGACATTTACAGGAGCCGATGGTAAATGTTATGCGTGCGATGACGAAAAAAACATTGATGTGACTGCTGTTTCTCACGAGGGTTGTGAGCAATGCCCCGATTCGAGAAATTTATATAACTATACTTGTGCCCCGAAATGTTCGGGGGATTCACCGCTTAGGGGATCGGATAACAAGTGTTATCCGTGTGATACGGAAACAAGAGTGCCTGTCACGAATATGACGGACGCTTGTTATGAGTGTGCCGATCAGCGAAAACTTGATGGAAACTATTGTGTGTTGAAGTAGATAACGGAATATTACGTCAAAGACGTTCTTTTGGTGTTTTCGGATAGCTGAGTATTGACTATGAGAAATGCTTTTGGCGTTCAATCATAATTTCCCCAGTCGCTCCATAATATAATGGTAAGCTTCTGTCAGGCGTTGAAACAGTTTCTCCGATTCTTTCCCTCCCTTGTTGGTGTCCGGATGGTATTTTTTCGCTAATTTCTTATATTGCTTTTTAACAAGGTCCGGTTGTAGCGGAAATTTTAATTCCATAAAAGCGACCGCTTCAATCAATTTCTTCTCATATTTTTGCTCCGGATTTTGAGGCGGGTTGTGTTTCCCATCCATTCCTAAACCAACATCTTCAAAAATGTGAAACGGATCATGGATGTTTTCATTTCCTTTGATCCCCCCATGCCCCAGTTTCCATGTGGGCCGTTGCCATGCAACATCATTTTGCAAATGCCTTTCTATCTCTTCTGCAGATAAACCTTGATAAAAATCCCAATTTTTATTGTATTCCGTCACGTGTTTTAAGCAAAACCAATAATAATCCCTTAAATTCCGATCTTTGGGCGCTCGATACTCCCCAGGCTCTTGACAATCCGGATGATCACATATTCGAGTGGTTTTGGGTTTTTCTTTTGTTTTTTTACGAATCATGATTTTTTATTTCGCCTTTTAAGTGTTTTTTGTTTGTTTTATACATTTTTTAGTTGCATTTTGTTGACGCATACACTAATAATAAAGTGTGTTCGTTCAAAAATAAAGGAGAATTTGATGTTAGTCTGTAAAAACGTTATTGTCAACGGTCGCAGAACAAGTATGCGGTTAGATCGAGAAACGTGGATTTCTTTAGGTGATATTTGTAATCGAGAACGGATCAGTATTCATGACCTTTGCTCAAAAATTGATTCAGCTAAAGGAAAATCAGGATTATCTTCGGCAACACGGCTTTTTGTCCTGACTTATTTTAGATATGTCTTAAGCAAGTATGAAAAAGAACCTTTTCCAATCCCTCAAGAATACAGTCCCGATTCTATTTTGAAAAGAGCCTCTTGATTTTTTATGCTTTGAGTTTGTCTCTTTAAATTTATACTTCGTTGATGTTCAAGTATAAATGAAGAGGGGATGTCCGAATTGGGTCAATCAATATTTTGACAATAGGCAGATAGTCGTGTAAATAATGATTGTCGTTTTATGAAAAATGTTCTCATCTGAGAATAAACGAGATGTTTTTTTTAAAAAACACTTAAAGAAAGTTGTCAAACAGCTTATTTTTTACTAGGCAAGGATTTATTTTTCGAGTATAATACCAACGATAGAGAATGTTTATAGATGGGGTGCTTCGAATATGAAAAATATTAAACGAACCTTGCTGATCGGTTTTATTTGGGGACTTTTGTTCTTTTTGTGGTGGTTGAATGGCTTTTTGTATGAGAATTGGAACTTTCATCTCTTCTCCCTCGATTCTTGGGCCTTTGTTTATGACGAATTTTTGCAAGGATGGGTTATCTCTTCGTTCAGCGACTGGGTGTTTTTTATCACAATCTTAATCGCTGTTCCTGTTTTTTTGGTGTTTTGGCGTTTGTTTCTTAAAGTAAAATGGCATCCGTTAGTTGTCGGGAATGCTAAACGCTTTTTTTATCGATTCAAAGGGGGACAGGCAAAATTAGTCGGTAAAAAAGTTAAATTGCCCAAAAAACAATCTCGTACGGAAATACGCCCTCGGCCGTTAGATCGAGCTTCTGCGCGCCCCGTTTCTAAAGCTAAAGATGTTAAGGCATCCGTGGCAGAAAATTCCGGTATGGGTCGATCTGAGGATAAAGGACAATCGTTGGCTTCCCCGTTTTCGGGAGGGGGAATGTCTGCTTTTACAGAGGGAATGTCTACGACCCTATCTAAAAAAACATCATCCGGAACGCCAAAATCATCATCTGTTCCTCCGTTCTTGGCGGATGATGACTTTGAAAAAATTAATTTAGATGATATTAAATTACCTGAACGGGTTAAATTGTCAGAAGATATTCCCGCTTTGTTCATGAAAGCTGGCTATAAGGTTATTAAAGATGTGTTGCTGGAAGAAACAAGGGTGGATTATGTCGCAGTGGATACGCATCAAGTCATTTGTTGCTGGTTGGATGGAGAAAAAGGAGATTGGTTGGCTGACGAAGAGCGCTTTAACGGAGAAGATCCTCTCTGGTTTTCAGAAAGTTCTCACCGTATTTCTCCCGTTTTTAAACTCAATATGATCGTGAAACCCCTGCGAGAACGATTGGAAAAATCCGGTTTATCTTTTTCTGTTATTCCAATGCTCGTTGAAAAAGAGGGAAATATTATTAACGCCGAGGATATGATGGCCACTTGGAAAGAAATGAAGGTCATTGTTGCGAGAACTGATTTGGGAGGACCTGATGAACTTCCGACGGTCACTCAATCCGTTCCCAAAACAACAGGTCCGATTTCGGTAGAAGAGTTAGAAATGGTTCGTAGTTTATTTTAATGAGGTAGAAAATGGCTTTTAAACGGGATAGCGCCTACGAAGAACAAGGAAAATTTATTGCTTGGATCTTTTGGACAATCGTTTGGTCGGTTATTACATTGTTTGTGGCAATGTTAGTGATGATGCCCTTGCAATTATGGTTGAGAGAGGGATTGAGTGTTATTTCGTTCAGTAATTCCCTTGAATTTTGGAAAAAGGCGATTGTGAATACCAATTATTTGATCGGAACGTATATCAGCTGGTTTAAAGCTTTGAGTGCTCATCCAAATCCCAGTTGGACCATGTATCTGCCGTTTTTATCTTTTATTTTGTTCTTTGTCGTTTTGATCGGTGGTGTTATTTCTAATCCGTATGAGTATATGCCTAAAATTTTTGGCGGTGGCCGAATGGCTGATTATAAAGACATTAAAAAAATGAAATTGTTTGATGGATTTGTTGTCGTTCTTGGTCGATTTAAGGGAAAATTATTGAAAATGCCCGAGACATTATCCGCCTTGGTTGTTGCACCTCCGGGAACCGGTAAAACAGTCGGGGTTGTGATCCCCACCATTTTGGAATCTCCCGGCTTAAGTTTAATTGTCAATGACCCTAAACCGGAGCTTTGCTATAATACAACGGGATATCGTGCTACGATCGGGCCTGTCTTTGTTATTAACTGGGGGGCTGAGGATGAACCGGATAAGGGAATTTATTTCCCCAGTTGGAATCCGTTGTCTGCCTCGTGTTTGCCACCCCTTGGCAGTGATCGTGAAAAATATATCGACTCTATGGTCGCCGTTCTTGTCGCCGAACCTAAAGGGGGCGCCGATCCTCACTGGTCTAAGACCGGTCGAAACGCAATGGCGGGATTCTTGCACTTTATTTCTAGTAAGTGTGAGCGAGCAAGAGCCAATGATTATTTTATCAATAAATTGATGGAAGAATCGTTTGATGAAGAAGATGCCGCTGTTTTAGATACATATTATGACGGGATGGTTGATCCTAGTGCGAGAATAGCTCGAGACGCCTTGCGGAACGGAACCTTAACGCTTGATAATTATGCTCCGATCGGGACATGGGAGGGATTACCGGAACAGTGGCAAGGAAATGAGCCGTGTATTGCTATGATCTTTGATTGGTTGACGGATGCTCAGATGAAAATTGCTGCCGATATCAAACGTCGGTCTGATGAAGGTGATCAGATGGCGATGATGGCTGATCCGATGCGAGATTTGTTGGATATGGCTGTTAACGAGGCCAATCGATTTGCCTATGCCCATCGATCGGTCGTTGAATTGAATCAGTTGGCAGGTACACCGGATAAGGAGCGTGGATCTATTTTATCAACTGCTTTGTCGGGAATTGATATCTTTAAAAACTCTGCCGTGCGTGCTCGAACGAAGTTTAGTGATTTGACATTCCGTGATTTGCGTGGAATGAAAGATCCAATTACGGGAGAGATGAAACCCGTATCCGTTTATTTGTCTGTTAATCAAGTTGATGCTCGAAGCATGAACGTGATTACCGGTATTTTTGTCGAGTTGATGAGCTCGTTTTTAATCTCCAATCCGCCTAATTTTGTGGGAACAGATGGTATTAAATCCGGCCCATTCCCAACGTTATTTGTGTTGGATGAGTTCCCGCAAATGCCTAAATTGGCGGCTGTTAAAGATGGGCCTGCCGTGGGACGTGGACAAAAAGTGGCTTATTTGTTGATTGGACAGGATTTAGGGCAGATCTCCGGTCAGTACGGAAAAGATGATTTGGAAACAATCATTACAACAACGGCCGCCAAAGTGATTTTGGCTCAAAACAATGAACAAACGGCTGAACGCTTTTCTAAAATGATCGGAACCAAAACAATTGAGGTGGCCAGTTCTTCCAGAACAGAAGGTGTGTCCCAACAAACCAATCCTTTTGCTGCCAATATCTCCAGATCTCTTCAATCCAGTAATGTGGTGGGAGCTTCCAGTATGATGAGTTTGGATATGTTGAAACAATATGTATTGTATCAAGGTTTTTTAAACAGACCTATTTTAGCCGATTCTCCTCGTTGGTATTTGGATAAGGGAATGCGTAAAAAATGTGCTATGGGGGCTTCTCCGTGGGTTCCTTATTGGGTTGTGGCTCAACGAGAGGAAACGGATATGCAAGCCTTAAAAACGTTAATGAAAGAACAGTTGGGTGTATTGACTGAAGAACTAGAGGAAGTTTAAAATATGGAAGAAACTAAGTCTTTATCTCCTTCCGAAGAGCCTCCCTTGTTGGAATGGTCTGATCTTTTCCCCGGACATCAGATGCCATTTGATGAGCCCGAGAGAGAGGAGAAAGAGACGGTACCATCAAGAGATCAATCATATTGGGAAAAACTTTTTAATGATATGAACTTTCCTGGGATGGATTTAATGGCGGTTTCCTATTTCGGATTTCAGGATTTGGACCTTTTGGAGCAACATACCCAGTTTAGACGTATTTCCCGAGATTTTGTTCGTTTTTTAAGCTATCATCACGCCACGGATTTACGGTCTGCCGGTATTTCCGAAGAGGGTATTTTTTATATGAAAAAAGGAAAAATTCCCGAAAATTATACTGTTCATCTCAAATATCCCGTTGAATATGGCGGAACGATTGATTTTAATAATATGGTTTTTATGCAAAATAAACCATATCATCATTTGATTCACACCTATTTAGATTATCAACTGTTGGATGAAGAGTGTGGATTAAAGTATCCGCCTCTCTTGTACGTTCCTGTTCCTGTCGGTAAAATTTATGTTCCGTTTGCTTTGTTTTCGGGATCAGGGGGTAAGAATAAGCAGGATCGAAGTGTGTTCGCCGGTTTTTCGAAAGCCGCCTTTGATAAAATAGCTCTTAAAACAATGCCGGGACGATAAGATGAAACTACTCCATCAAGTACTCAAAAAAATGTATGAGGATTATGCGGTTATTTTTCCGCCGGCAGATCCGAAAGATGTTCAAAAAGCTTCCGTGACGTTGATTAAAAATGGTTTGCCGGCTATTCCTTCCGATTATTTGGAATTGTTGACGGCGACAAACGGATTTTTTTGGAATGGTTTAGAACTCTTTTCTTTGACGGATCAAGAGCGTGAAAACGGTGCTTATACACATACGGGGATTTTGTCCTCCTATTTGCTCCAACTCTCTAATCCGCTTCTTAAAAAAAAGTTGGTTATCGGTTCTTTTCCGGAAGAGTTAATTGTTTATGACGCTTCAAAGAAAGAATATCAAATTTTGGATCGCTCGACTTATAGTGTTTTATTAAAACTCCCTCGTTTTTTTGATGTTTTGTATTTTTACGGACGTGATTTAATAGAAAAGTCCTCAAAAGAGAGCAAGCAAACGCGTTTTTAAACGAGTGAAAACGAGACTGGAAAAATTTTTCTGATTGTATCTCTGTTTTTCATAATTCAAGAGCCTTCACTGATCTTGAGAATTATTTAGGATGTAAAAGACTTTACAAGAGGGGATTCCATTCTTATTTAACACGAGGGTATCACTTAATGGAGGAGAAGATATGACACAATCAATCAGAGGAACAAGAACAGAAAAGAATCTACTCTTTTCTTTTGCTAATGAATCGCAAGCTCGTAATCGCTATACATATTATGCTTCTCGAGCGAAAAAGGAGGGATATGAGCAAATTGCGTCTATTTTTGAGGAGACTGCCAATCAAGAAAAAGAACATGCCGAACGTTTTTTTAAATTTTTGGAAGGAGGAACCTGTCTGATTGAGGGGGACTTTCCGGCCGGAATAATTGCAGATACATACAGCAATTTGATGGAGGCTGCCAAAGGAGAACATCATGAAGCAGAAGAGTTATATCCCGAGTTTGCAAGAGTTGCCGAACAGGAAGGATTTTCTGAAATAGCCTCTGTTTTTCGGGCAGTTATCAGTGCAGAGCGTTTCCATGAGGAGCGGTATAAAGCACTTGCTGAAAATATTCAAAAGAATAAAGTATTTCATCGAGATCGTGAGGTATCTTGGCGGTGCCGTAATTGCGGTTATGTTTTTGAAGGAACCGAAGCCCCTCAAATTTGTCCGGCCTGTGCTCATGCACAAGCCTATTTTGAATTAACTTGTCGAAACTGGTAAAATATATTGAAATGATCTTTTTTTAGTGCCTTACAGACAACCCCCATTTTAATGGGGGTAGAATGCTCACGACGACGATGCTATAAGAATGTATGGAAGTCGTACAAAGTCAACATAGTGTTTATCGTTTAAGATACCACATAGTTTGGGTGTGTAAGTATCGTCGTCGTGTCCTAAAGCCTGGCGTCGTAGATTATATAAAGAAATTATTACCCAAGCTACTAAGAAGTATCCCTGGATATGAGATAGAGAAGATTGGCTTTGATAAAGACTATATTCATTTTGTGATGACAATTCCACCAAGATATGCAATAGCCGATGTAATGGCTAAATTGAAAAGCCAATCTTCCTCGCAAATAAGAGGCAAGTTTACTTGGCTCAGCAAAGTATATTTTAAGGAAAATGTATTTTGGTCACGGGGATACTTCGTCAGTAGCGTTGGCTTAGATGAAGATAAAATTAAACATTATGTAGAATTTCAAGGACGACAGGATTTAGGTCAGCTCCGTTTGGAGCTGTAAGGAAAAGGCACCTGAAGGTGCCTTTTCTATAGAACCCCCAGTTTACTGGGGGATATCTATTAATATGAAAAAAATGCTTGCTCTTGGATTAAAAATTCTTCATTATAATTCTAATTGTATTTTATAGATAAAATTAGAATAGAAAATGGCAAAAAAATTAAATAAAAACAATATAAAGCCATATAACGATAAAATTAAAGCTGATAATTTTGAACAAAAAAATTATGCAGCAATTGATTTGGGAACAAATTCTTGTCGTTTGGTGATTGCAACACCAACGCCGAGTTCTTTTAGAATTGTGGAAACATTTTCTAAAATTACACGGTTGGGAGAAGGTATTATTAATGATAATCAACTTTCTCGCTTGGCAATTAAACGCACAATTGCCGCATTAAAGGTTTGTTCCGGTGTTTTGGCTGAATATGCACCTATTTATAAATATCGTTATGTGGCAACAGCTGCTTGTAGACGAGCTGTAAATTGTAAAGAATTTGTGGACGCGGTTAAAAGAGAAACCGGTTTGAGCTTGGAAATTATTTCCTCAAAAGAAGAATCCAGATTGGCTGTTGTAGGGTGCATTCCTTTATTAAACAGGACAATCAAACGAGCTTTGGTTTTTGATATTGGGGGGGGATCTACCGAAATTTCTTTGGCCAGAATTACCAATACCGGTAAAACTTTTATTGAAGGCTTTGTCTCTTTACCCTATGGTGTGGTGACAATTTCAGAGGCTTTCCCTTCTCAAGATATGACGGATTTGGCATATAATACCATTATTGAGCGTACGCAAAAAATTTTGGCCGAATTTGAAGAAAAATACCAAATCACGGAAGCTATACGCAATCAAGAAATTCAAGTTATCGGAACATCTGGAACCGTTACTGTTTTGGGAGCCGTTCATCTTAATTTGCCAAGATATAATCGCTCTGCCGTGGATGGTTTGTCTATCTCTAAACAAGATATTGATCGTACAATTAATAAAATTAAAAGACTGGGCGATGAGGGCAGAAAAAGACATGCTTGCATTGGTGCGCAAAAGGCAGATTTAACCATGGCCGGTTGCGCTATTATTGAAGCATTGTGTTCTTTTTGGCCGGTTGCCGAAATTACGGTTGCCGATAGAGGAATTAGAGAAGGTATTTTGCTTGATTTGATGCACTCTCAAAACGAGCATCAAAAACAACATCATAAAAAATTCAGACGACGTTTTCCTTATGGAAAAAGAGGAAGAAAATATCATGAACAAAAGTAAATATTTTGCAGCTATTGATTTGGGAACAAATTCGTGTCGATTGGTGATTGCTGATGAACACAAAAAATATGCTTTCACTGAAGCTTATTCCGTTAAGCTTGGTGAGGGAATGTATGAACATATGAAATTTACGCCTGAGGCTTTTAATAGAGGGCTGGATTGTTTTGTTAAACTGAAAAATATTATGCAAAAATATAATATTGTTAAAACCAGAGCTATTGCAACGGCATCTTGCCGTATGGCGCAAAATTCACAAGAATTTATTGATGAAGTGAAGAAAAAAACAGGTATTAAGATTGAAGTGATTGACGGTTATGAAGAAGCCCGTTTGAACTTAAAAGGTGCTTTGGAACATGTTTGCGGTAAAACCGAATATGTTGTTCTATATGACTTGGGAGGTGGCTCAACCGAAATTACTTTGGCAACAAATACTAAAAATCCAAAAATCATACATACAATTTCTATTCCATGGGGTGCCAGAAACGCTTCTGAGGCCTTTGATTTGATTGAATATGATGAGGGTAAAGCGCTAAAGCTTCAGGATGAAATTAAAAAATATGCGGAAGGTTTTGTAAAAGATGCTAACTTAGAACAAATCAGAGACAAGGTTTGTTTTGTGGCAACATCCAGTACGCCGTTGCGTTATGTTTCCATGATTGAAAAGTTTGGAAAATATGACAGAGATAAAGCAGATGGTCATGTTATTTCTTGCAAAGATATTGATGAACAGATAAATGGTGTTTATAATCTTACTCGTGAAGAAATGATGGGAAATTTGTATATTGGTCAAAAGCGGTCCACAATTTTTACGGCAGCCTGTGTTATTTTTAAAACAATATATGATTGTTTGGAAGCAAAAGAAATTACTGCTTCTTTGAAGAGTGCAAAAGATGGTATTGTTTCTGAACTTATTGAAAAATATAAACAAAATAAGGAAAAAAATGGTAAAGTTAACCAAATCTGCCAAAGAAATTCGCGGCCGGCATCAACTGACCGTTCGCGTTAAAACGGCAAAATACAGAGATAAATCTTCTAACCGTTGGTTGGAACGACAATTGAACGACCCATATGTTGCAGAATCAAAACGCTTGGGATATCGTTCTCGTGCGGCGTTTAAGCTTATTCAATTGGATGAAAAGTTTCATTTCTTGGGCAAAGGCAAAACTATTGTTGACTTAGGTTGCGCCCCCGGTGGTTGGACGCAAGTTGCCGTTGAACGCAATAAGGGAACAGGAAAGGTTGTTGGTATTGATATTTTGGAAGCAGAACCGATTAAAGGGGCAACACTCATTTGCCAAGATTTTACCGAACCTGAAGCTGCCGATAGATTAAAAGAACTTTTGAACGGCGAGGCAGATATTGTGATGAGTGATATGGCCGCCAATACAACCGGTCACCAACAAACAGACCATTTGCGCACCATTGCTTTGGTGGAAATTGCTTATGAATTTGCTAAAGAAGTTTTGGCGGAAAATGGTATTTTTATTGCCAAAGTATTCAAAGGCGGAGCTGAAGCCGGATTGCTAAATGATATTAAAAAGCGTTTCAAAAAAGTTTCTCATGCTAAACCGGATGCCAGTCGTCAAGGTTCGCCTGAGGAATATTTGGTGGCTATTGGTTTTAGAAAAGATAAACAGGGGTAAAAAATATGGTGCATCGCGGGCAAATATATAAGCATTATAAAGGTAACCTATATTTGATTTTGGAAGTGGCAACACATACGGAAACCAAAGAAGAATTGGTTATTTATTGCAATGTGAAAAACAAGGCGCAAATTTGGGCGCGCCCTTTAACTATGTTTGAAGACACACTTCCTAACGGCAAACCTCGTTTTGAACTCTGGGAAGACAGATAAGGATAAAAGAATGCAACCAAGTGCAAGGTATCAGGCTGTCTTAGAATTAATCAGCGAAATTTTTAAGGATATAGCTCCGGCAGATGGCATTATTGAGAGCTATCTTAAATCTAAAAAATATATTGGTTCCAAAGACAGACGTTTTATCACAGATACCGTATGGGAGCTTATTCGAAATCGAATGAAGTTGGAGTTTGATGCGCGCTCTAAAGAATATCGCAAAATTTTGCTGACTTATCTTAAAAACAAAGGCGAAAATATTGCAGAGATTTTTAGCGGTGAAAAATATGCTCCTGCGGCTTTGAGCGAAGAAGAAAAAACTTGGTTGCAAATAGATAATGAAGATGTATATCCGCCTTATGTGGAAGCTGAAACGCCGGAGTGGTTGTATAAAAAAGTTCAAGATGTGCGCTTGCTGAAATCTTTAAATGAACCGGCAACGGCAGATTTTAGAATCAATGTTAAAAACAGAGATGCCGAGATTGAAAAGCTTAAGGCAGAAGGTTTTGATGTGGTTGTCACACCATATTCTCCCATAGGCATCAGGTCTTATAAAAGAATCCCTTTAGGAAATTGCATTGCTTATAAAGAAGGCGAGATTGAGGTACAAGATGAGGCTTCTCAGATTGCGGCCATTTTGTGCGATATCAAGCCTGAACATAAAATCATGGATTATTGTTGCGGTGCCGGCGGAAAAAGCTTGGCCATGGCTTATTTGTTGCAAAATAAGGGACATATTTTTGCTCATGATATAGAAAAAAAACGTCTTATGGCAATCAAGCCCAGAATGGAAAGGTTAGGGGTTAAAAATATTGAACTTTTAGATTTTGTTGCAACATCTGATAACAACTTTGACCGCTTTGTGGTTGATGCTCCTTGTTCGGGTACGGGAACATGGCGCCGAGCTCCGGATGCAAAGTTTCGTCTTAACCAAAATATGGTAGATAAGCTTAACCGTATTCAGATTGACATATTGCAAACCGCGGCTGAAAAAACAAAGATTGATGGTCGGATAATTTATATTACTTGCTCAATTTTGAATGAAGAAAATGAAGAAATTATTGCCGCATTTTTGCAAAATAATCCAAATTTTCAAACAGTTAATATGAAAGATTTGTGGCAAAAGAAATTTGACGTTCCGTATCCGTATCATTCTGAAAAATATTTGCGTTTATCTCCGCTTTCTACATCTACGGACGGATTTTTTATTTGTGTGATGGAAAGACTTTTTTAGCTTTCTTGCGCTTTGCCGTTTTGTTTATATATATAAGAGATGATTTCTGCCACGGCGGAAAAAGCTTCTATCGGAATTTCGCTATCAATATCTACGGCTTTTAATATTTGTAACAAATCTGCATCTTGGCGGATTTCTATGCCTTCTTCAATTGCAATTTGAATAATTTTATCAGCCACATGGCCTTGTCCTTTGGCCAAAACTTTAGGCGCATTGTCTTTTTTGGGGTCATATCCTAAAGCAACAGCATAATCTGTGGACAAGCTGTTTTCTTGATTGATATTCGTTAAGCTTTTGTTAATATCTTCTTTGGACATAGTTTGCCTTTCAAATTCTTATATGCTTTGATTATAATCTTTTAACGTAATTTTAGCAAGGATTAAAATAAGGCACGGAAATTGCATAACAATTTGATGAGGGGAAGTCAATGTTATGTGAAAATAGGGAATAAACAATGGATGTAGATAGTCTTACAGTTGTGGACTTTATAAAAAAGAATATGCGTTATCAGGCCGTGCGTGAACGTGTGGCTTCTGAAAATATTGCTAATGCCACAACACCAGGATATCTGCCTAAACAAGTTGTTGAGCCCGATTTTAAAAAAGCAATGGATGTTAGCGAACAAGCTCAATTGCCTTTAGCCAGAACGAATCCAAAACATTTAACCGCAGAAAATATTACGAGTAAAAATCGTCAAGAAAACGGCTTTCAGATTGTGACTCCAAAGCCAACTTCTCCGCTCACAATAGACGGAAACGGTGTTGTTTTGGAAGATGAATTAAATCAGGCTAATAAGGCAAGCGGCGAGTATAACCGTATGATTACAATATATAATAAATATCGGGATATGCTCAAAAATGCTAATACAAAAATTAATATTTAGGGGTGATTGATGAGTGATTTGTCTGTGACATCAGATATTGCCGTTTCAGGAATGAAAGCTCAAAGTGAGCGTTTGCGTATTATTTCTGAAAATATGGCTAATGCTGAATCGGTTGGCATTCGTGCCGGCGAAGATCCTTATCGTCGTCAGGTTGTAACTTTCAAAAACTATGTCGATAAAGAAACCGGTGCCAATATGGTCAAGGTAGACAAGGTTATTAAAGACCAGTCTCCGTTTATTAAAAAATATGCGCCGAATCATCCGGCTGCAGATGCTCAAGGTTATGTTTCTATGCCAAACGTAAATACTTTGGTGGAGATGATGGATATGAAAGAAGCTCAAAGAGCCTATGAGGCAAACTTGACCATGATGCAAACGGCAAGAGATATGAATTCTAAAGTTTTAGATGTTTTGAAGTAAGTAGGGGGAATTGAATATGGTTAGCAATATTACTAATGCGTTAAATGCTTATCAAGCTGCATTAAGCCGAATTGGTGCCCAAACACCGATTAAGGAAGAAAAGCCTGTTCAAGAAAACCTTTCTTTTTCAGATATGGTAAAATCTAGCATTGAAACAGCTCAAGAGCTTGGTCAGAAAGCCGAAAAAACAACCATTGCCGGAATTCAGGGCAAGGCAGATGTGCAAGATGTGGTTTTGGCTGTTTCAAACGCAGAATTGGCTTTGGACAAAGTTGTTGCTTTCCGTGACACTGCGATAAAGGCTTATCAGTCTATATTTAATATGCAAATCTAAATTTAAAATGTGTATAATGGAAATCTAGAGCGATTATGCGTCGGCTCGAAAAATTCATGTACCTCTATGTACATTAGGATTTTTCTCGCTCCTAAAATCACTCTATCTTCCTCATTATACGCATTTTAATACACTCCCTCATATTTTTGCCGGTTTCTTATTATTACGCGTATAAAAAGAAATTTGTAAAATTTCGTATAATGGGTAACTAGAGCAACATTTCAAAAACTGCTGTTATTCCAAAGTTAAAATGTTACAAATATTGCCAAAGTTAAAATGTTACAAATATTAAAGAAAGTATAAGCGATTTTTATGCAATCCTACAAAATGGAATAAAAATCGCTTATACGATAATATAAGATAATTCACA
>CASECF010000028.1 GCA_949286245.1 uncultured Alphaproteobacteria bacterium | reverse complement strand
CTCCACGTATAATTTTCGGAAATTATGCCTTTAATTAGGCTTCGGGGTGGTGGATTTCTTCTCATAAAGTGATCACAGTGAAATAATTTTATTTATCTCATATACGTTCATTTTTGACTTTAATGAAAGATCAGGCATTATGCATAATTGAGCTTGCTTCATAATTGAGCTGAGTCAAAATACCACTCAAAATCAGGATATCGAGATTTATGGGGTTTCTCGAAGGGAGAAGGGGTTTAATGGTATACGAGAGATGGCGTTATGTAAAATATCACGATCGACATAAAGAATTTACAAAAATATTTACGAGTTGTCTCTACATAATATTTTTTAAATCAAAATTCTTTGTTTTGATATCTGAATTTTTCATTTCCCCATTCTTAGTATATTGCCAGACTATTTTTACCTTTGAGATAAGAAATAATTAACCCTTCCAAAAGTCTTCTTGGTATCTCTCTTAAGATATATATTATAGATAGGATCGGGATTAACCACAGTTCCTCTTGTACTTATTCCTTTTATTGGTATGATTCTCTTAAAAGTTCTTAATGTAATTTTCTTAAAATTTTTTCTATTTTCAGGTTGCTCCCATCCTAAAAGTCTTTTCTTTGATATTGGAGGAGTGAGGAGAATATAATATTGGTAATTAAATTTTGTATGATTATTATATGATTGTTCATAAAAAATGGCTTTACTTTTGTTAGAATTTTGGTTGACTGTCTAATCGAATTTCGCAAAGGAGTTCTTTATATGCAAAACTCTAAACTCTTTTAAATTACCGGTAAGCTATCGGTTTTCTTGTCACAAAAAATAATGTAATTACAATGTAATTACATTGTATACAGTGAATGATCAAGATAAAATGGATTTATTTTTATGACTTCATTATGATTTGTGTATGAGTGCATATTACAATTTATAGACTCTACCATACTTATTATGCCTGCTCCACGTATAATTTGCGGAAATTGTATATTCATTCGGCTTGGGTGTGGTGGATTTCTTCTTATAAGGTAGATCACACCGAAATAATTTTATTTATCTCTTATATACGTTCATTTTTGATTTTAATAAAAAATCATACACTATTCATAGTTGAGCTATTTTTTTAATTAAATGGTTTATTGTTCAAAGTATTAAAAAATGATTTAACAATACGGAAGTATTTTTCTACCACATAAACAGATATTGTTTATTTATAAACAGAAGATTTTTGTTTTTGTGCGACATTTGTAATTAATGTGATTGTTCGTTCTAACATTAAATCTTGTGGAAAACCGGTTGTTTTTGATTGTTTTTCTGTTTGAATCAAGAGATTGATTACACGGATTAAATTTTCTTTTTTCCAAAAGGAGAGTTGTTGTTTAGTTGTTTCTTCCAGAGTGAATTGGGCTGGTCTTAAAATTATTTTAAGAGCTTTTTCTATAGGAAATCCTTTTGAAAGAGTATCAACTCCGACAAGGAGTTTATTAAAATAAATGGTTAAAATACGTAAAATACCGATCGGTGTTTCTCCGGAAGCGAGAAGTAATTGACATGCTTTATCGGCTTGTTGATGTTTTCCTGTTGCAATTGCATGACAAAGCATATCCATTGAAGTGGAGCTCATATCCGGTATGATTGCCAGAATATCTTTTTCTGTTATTTGTCGTGTTTTTCCCACGTAAATCATCAATTTTTCAATTTCACTATAAGTATTTAAACGGTTTTCATTTAATCGATCCGTTAATAAGGAGAGTGCGTTTACTGAGATGGTGTATTGATTGGATTTTAATATGTTTTGAATTTGCTCTTGTATATCACGAGGTTGATCAGAATAACATGCGATCGTTAAGAGATGTGGATGATTTTCTCCTAAAAGGCGTAAAGAAGATGTTTTCTGTAAATTATCAGCGGTTATCAGTAAAAAAGAATCAGTTTGGATATGATCTAAAAATAGTTCAACACTATCGGAACAAGAGTTATCAGCTTCTCTTAACCAAACTAAACGACGACCTCCCATTAAAGAGAGAGAATTGCCTTCATCTTGTAAGAGAGAGGGGTTTTCTTTTAACTGGGGTGGTGTTATTTTAACAACATTAAACGGATCTTTGAGATTAGGTACGATCAATTTAGAAATCTGAAGAGCAACATCTTGAACAACACTAAAATCCGGACCAAAAATAAGTGCTCCTTTAAATGATTTTTGAATTTGTTGAGAAAGAGCAGAGATTTGATATGCTTTAGCTTTCATGAGCAGATTGTTCTTCTTCTTTTTTTAATTCCAGACCTTTAAAATAGGTAATCATGTGTAGGGAAATTTTATCAGATAGAATATCCACCAAGTTTTTTCGAACATTATCACGTGCTATGGTTGTTGCATATGGCTGTTTGACAACATTATAAGAACCGGTAACGCGAGCGGAAGATTTAAGGAGGAGTTTATGGTTTTTTTTGTCAGTTAATGTATATTTTGCCGTCATAATAATCTTTTCTCGACTGGCAAAAGCATCTCCTTGAATGCTTTGATCCGTATAAGTTGGAGCATTGAGCGTCACATTTAAAACATATTTTTTAGCTCCACCTATTTTTTCAGGATTTAACTTATCAACGAGTTGCGACTGCAGGATATATCCCTCGTAATTTTGAATGGGGGAAACTTCTATTTGTGAGGTCAGAGCTGTGATCGTTCCATTATCTTGTGCCTTATAAAGTGGAGAGAACCCACACCCCGATATCAAACAAAAAGAGAAAATAATTAGCTTTTTAAAAAACATTATGTTATCCTTTATCAATCTATTTAGGCGTATTATAACTTTTTTTTGGTAAAATACAAGGAAAAACAAAATATAAGGAATAAAATGCAGTTAAAAAAGGTTTTTGTTGTTGCGGGTCCGACGGCTAGCGGAAAGTCGTCATTGGGATTAAAGATGGCTCATCACTTAAACGGAGATATTATCAATGCCGATTCTATGCAAGTTTATCAAAATTTAAGAATACTCACGGCACGTCCCAATGAAGAGGAAATGGAGGGAATTCCACATCATTTATATGGTTTTTTAGGGAAAGATGAGACTTGTTCCGTCTCGTTTTGGGTTGAAAAAGCGGCTTGTATTATCAAAGAAGTTCAAAATCCGATTATTGTGGGAGGAACGGGTCTTTATATCGATTCTTTAATGAATGGTCTGTCTCCGATACCGGATGTTGATCCAATTATTCGGGAACAAGTGCGATCCATGCCGTTAGAAGAAGTTCGCTCTCTCTTGAAAGAATGTGAATTTCAAGATCCCCAGCGTCAAAGACGGGCTTTAGAGATCCAGCTCTCAACCGGAAAAGCTATTTCTTATTTTCAGCAATTACCTCGTCATAAAATAATTGATGCGGATTTTACAACGTTTTTTTTAAATCCGCCACGTCCTGTTTTATACCATCAATGTGATGTCAGATTTTTAAACATGTTGGAGCAAGGAGCCGTCGAAGAGGTGAAAACACTGATGGAACTTCATCCGACCGGTGGTGTTTTAAAAGCTTTGGGCGTTCATGAAATAGAGGCGTATTTACAGGGAAAAAATACAAAAGACGACATGATTCGTCAGGTTTCTCAATCAACACGGCGATATGCTAAAAGACAAGTGACTTGGTTTAAACATCAATTTAAAGCTGATTATGTGTTATCAGATTCTTTTTTTGATTTCAGTCAACTTTGATCATAGAAGGGTGTATTTATTTGAAGTAGACTGATCAAGGAGTTTTAAGAGGTAATATGGCAAAATTGTATCAGTATCAAAAGTAAATTAATCATATGATCAAATTGTACTCAGCAAAA
The DNA here is from genome assembly GCA_949286245.1 of uncultured Alphaproteobacteria bacterium. Classification (GTDB taxonomy): domain Bacteria; phylum Pseudomonadota; class Alphaproteobacteria; order CAAHEQ01; family UBA3637; genus CALXPF01. The sequence continues at coordinate 3,366 of CASECF010000028.1, read as the reverse complement.
ATTAAAAACATTTATTTTTCAGAAAATTAATAGGTTATATGTTTTCATAAATTAGGGATTAATTTGCTGATTTTGTAATTACATTGTAATTACATTTGAGTCGTTTTGTAATTCCTTTGTAATTATTTTATTGAATTTCTTGTTTTTTTCTTATAAGTTATAAGAAAAACGGAAGGAGACAAAAATGTACAATTTAAATTCGCATACGGACGATATATTATTTTCGGATCTTGAAAAACCGCAAAGACCCAAATGGTGGCAAAAAAAAGGCTTTATTACAGCGTTTATTTTGTCGGTTTTATGGCTTATTTTTTTAGCTGATTATTTGGTTTATTCTGATTGGTGGTCCAATCGGTTTGAGTTGTCGCCGGTGGAGTTAATCGGAGAACTTGGGGGATTATTTTTACCGATTGTGATTGTTTTTTTGGTTAGTGCTTATTTTGATCGATCGGAACAATTAGCTTATGAGGCCCGTGTTCTTCAATCTTATTTAAATGAACTTGTTTATCCGACAGAAGAGGGAGCAGTTTATACGCAAACTTTGACAGATGCTTTAAAAGTTCAAATTAAAGAGTTTAGAAAAGTATTTCATGAGTTGAATGAACAGACGCAGATGGTTCGTCAGGATTTAAAGAAGTGGATTGAGGATTTAAGTTCTATTATAGATCATGTTGATACCAAGACGATTACCTCTGTCAAAGAGATTGCAGAGCACATTCATAATTTAGCCGAAGTGACGGAAGAGGCAACGGATCAAGCTGAGAAGGTGTCAGCTTCTTTTTCCGAACAATCGGTTATTTTACAAAGAGTGACAAAGCAGACGGTTGATTCAATGAAAGAAATGACAAATACTCTTTCTCAAAATGCGACTGAAATTAAAGATATAACTCATGCGATTGAAAATTCCAACGACCGAATAACCGGTGCATTGGAAAAAGCGGATGAGGTTGTGAAAGGATTTAAAACTGAAAGTGTTTCCATTGAGAAGGCTATTATGGATTATGAAACGAGTGCGAAGCAACAAAATGCTCGATTATTTGGAAATCTTGAGAAAGTTTTATCCGTGTTTAGGGCTCACGGTGATATTTTGAATTCTGAGGTTGAGAAAACAGCTAATCGGTTAAAAGTTGTAGAGGGAAATTTTGCGGATCAAGCCAAAGGGTTGATGGATACAGCCAATGAAGCGGTTAAGCAATTATCGGAAGCTGGAAATATTTTAGAGAGTACCTCGCAGAAAGCAGATCAAACATTAGCGAGTATTCAACACAATATGGGAGTGATCAGTTCGGAGCTGGGAAAGAATATCACACAAGCTCTTCAATTAATGCCGGGTAAACCGAGTAATCCTGATTTACTTAAAGAGGCTAGTTCAATTTTAGATCAATTACAGGCATTTTCTGTGGATATGGCTCATATTTTTACACCTAAATCAGAGGAAACCTTGTGGCAAAAGTATTACAGTGGGGATAAAGCTGTTTTTATGCGCCATATTGCACGTAAGATTTCAGAAACACAAGGAAAGAAAGTGCAGGATTTATATCTGAAAGATAAAGATTTTAATTTAGCCGTTAATCGATATATGGCGGAATTTGAAGAAATGACGAAAAGTGCGCGTGAAGAGGGAGAGACAAATTTATTGATGAGTATTTTAATCGGATCGGACGCTGGGCGATTATATATGGTATTGGCAGATATTTTAAGAAAAGGAGCTTAAGATGCGGGTTAAATTGATTAAAATCGGTAATTCTTATGGTGTAAGGCTCCCTAAGGCGCTTTTAAGTGAATGTGGATTTAGTTTAGAAGCAGATTTGGATGTACGTCAAGGTCATATTATTTTAAGTCCTGTTTTGTTTCCGAGGGCGAATTGGGAAGAAAAAATTGAGGAAGATCTCCAAATTCATCCCGTTAATGAGGGGAGTGAATGGCGATGGTAAAACAGTTTGATGTGTATATGTGTGATGTGAATGGAATTGAAAAGCCGTGTTTGATTATTTCTCCGAATGAACTTAATGATTTATTGACGTATGTGATTATTGCTCCGATTACCAATTTGGAACGCAGATATCCCTGTCGTGTGTTTGTTGGTTTAAAAGGCCAAAAAGCTCAAATAGCACTTGATATGATCCAAACGGTTCAAAAGAACGAGTTGATTCAAAAAATAGGAGTTTTGCCGGATTCCAGTCATGCGGAAATTCGTCAGCTTCTTATTCAGATGTTTTCTTAGTGAATCATTTTCACAACACGGATGGATAAAATTGATTTATAAATGGGTATATTGATCTTGTAAAGGCCGATATACCCATTTTAATTTATTTACAAACAGCCACACTAACATCAAACAGAGAATATTTACGAAAGACCGGAAATTTATTTAAATTAGCGACCACGAAAATGCCCGTAAAGTTATTGATTTTATCTTTTATATAGCCGTTACAAAAGGATCCTTGCGCAAAAGGATCTATATAATCAGGAACATCAGAAACGTCAGAAACATCAGAAACGTCAGAAACATTAGAAGAATTGTTGCTAAAATCAGCACATTCACTTTCAAATGATTGTCCAATAATTTTTCCTGAAGGACAAAAATCAGATAAAGAAGGCATTTCCTTTCCTAATGCTTTACAGAAATTTTCAGCTCCGAACCAATTAGTAGTAGAAGACATAACATATTCAATATTATTGCGAATAGCGGTAGCGCTAATAGTAGCTTTTTGGCAAGAACCAACCAAATTTATTTTTGAATCACCATTTAGATTACAAAAATAATCTCCTGTTTCGGATCCATTATTGCAGTCAGCGTTTGTACGACATTCCATACACCGCCCAATAGTTGCATTACAAAATGGCTTATCTGCAGAGCAATCTTCGTCGGTCTGACAACCATTTATTGGAAGACACTGAGGGTTGTATATTGGATTATCACAGAAATATCCCTCATTACAACATGAGTTTCCACATGCGATTCGTGGGCTTGGACAATATATACAATATGGTGCTTCATAAGAGGTGCCCTCTTGGGCATTTGGACATTTTCGACAAGTATCTGAGACATCAGAATTAAATGTATCTGAAATCGGATTATTTTTCGTCGGGCAGGGGGCACACGTTCCGTTTCGATCAATCACAAACGTTCCAATCGGACAACTATCCTTAACACATTTACCCGTATTAAGATCCCGATACTCATTTTCTCCGGAACAGGGCTCATCCATGGGATCCGTTAAAGGGGGTTCTTCCGAACCGGAGGATCCACCCATAGACCCACACTCATCTCCCTCACAAGGAGTGAGTGTTTTATAAAACTCAAATGCCAGTGAGTTTTCTGCTTGATTGCACGCTTCATCAACAGAGACCGTTCCGTCAATA
>CASECF010000027.1 GCA_949286245.1 uncultured Alphaproteobacteria bacterium | reverse complement strand
AGAGACTTTGGAAAAGCAAACCAACTGGAGCAATGAAGCCTTGTTTGAAACGCTAAAAACCTTAGCTCAAGACAAAGGCCTAAAGAACGGACAGATTTTGTATCCGATACGTATTGCTTTGAGCGGTAAAGAAACCACCCCTGGCGGCGCCACCGAAATTGCCGTTATCTTAGGCAAAGAGGAAACACTGCACCGCTTAAAAGACGCACTTGCAAAGTTAAATTAAAGCAATAAAAAAAGCTCCTTTGCAGGAGCTTCTTTTATTGTATCAAGAAAACCACGCGTTAGACGCGTGGTTCAGTAAAGCGTATAGCGGTGAGGATGACAAAGCGCTCCAAATAGGTTAGACTTTTGCGGTCTGCCAAGACGCAAAATAACCTATTTGGAGGACAGTTATGAAAACTGACGTAGAAAGATTATCACATACGACGTGGAATTGCAAATATCATATAGTATTTGCGCCAAAGTATAGAAGAAAAGTATTTTACGGAAGCAAAAGATTAGAAATAGTAAAAATACTAAAAGAATTATGTAAATGGAAAGGAATAGAAATATTAGAAGGAGAAGCGTGTCCCGACCATATACATATATTAGTAAAGATACCACCAAAAATCAGTGTATCAGGGTTTATGGGCTTTCTTAAAGGGAAAAGCAGTTTAATGATATATGAGAGATGGAGTAATATAAAATATCAATATCGGAACAGAGAATTTTGGTGTAAGGGCTATTATGTAGATACGATAGGTAAGAATACGGAAAAAATCAAGGAATATATCCGAGAACAGCTTAAACAAGACCAATTAGCAGAGCAATTAACAATGGATTTAAATGACCCGTTTACGGGTAGCAAGCAATATTCGCCCTGTCAGACCGTCATATACTCTTAAGGGGTTGGCCGGCACTATTAGGGTTATACCCGCTTGAGAAGAATAACCGGCTAGGCCTGTGGGTTTCTTTTTTTGTAAGTAAATTAAGATTGCCCCCATACACAAAATAGCTTTAATTTAGCTTATCTTTCATGCGATAGGTCTCTTTTCCACAAAAGGATAATTTTCAAACCTTTCTCCGCTTCTATTTGTTTTTATCGCTATGTCGTTTCTCGTTAGGTATATACCGGTCGGCTAGATTGAATTAAGCAATCAAATCCGGAGTGAATAAAAAAAGAGTAGAGATATAAAAAATGGGACAGGAACAGTTCTCATCCCATAAAAATGAAACAGATTTTCATTCGAGCCGAAGTACCTTATTTAAGAGATATCCGTCAGGAAACGCCCTACCCGATTATGTATCATTGGCTCTCATTTAACACAATCCAAGTGTTCTCATCGCCCCAAATAAATGAACCAGATTTTCATCTAAGCTGAAGTGTCTCATTTAGAAAATATCTATCAGGAATCACCCCACCCGATTATGCATCATTGGCTCTTATTTAGAACAACACGAGTTTCTCATCGTCCCAAACAAATAAAGCGGAGAATAACATGATGATAGGCAAAAGGCAAACACAGATCAAGTTAATCTTTTTTAAAAAGGACTCTCAAGAAATTCTTTTTCCCTCTTTGTAAGAGCAATCCATCGTCTTTGATATCTTCAGGCGAGATCATTTCATCGGATGAAGCAACTTTTTTTCCGTTAATGGAAAATCCGCCTTGTTGTATCATTCGACGAGCCTCACCCTTAGATGGGAAAAAAGAAAGCTCAACCGCAAAATCAACCACATTCACGCCCTCTTTCACTCGATCAACATCGTACTGAGCTGACGGAACATTATCTAAATTTGTTCCTTTACCGAATAAAGACTGAGCGGCTTCAACGGCCTTATTTGCCTCTTCTTCACCATGAACTAATTTCGTCACCTCATAGGCCATTCTTCTTTTGGCTGAGATGATATCATTCTGACAAAGATCTTGAATTTCTTTGGTTGGGATATCAGTAAAGAGTTTAAGCAACATTTCCGTATCTTCATCGCCGGTATTATAAAAATATTGATAGAAGGCAAACGGCGTTGTTTTATCTCTGGCGACCCACAAAGTCCCCTGCTCTGTCTTGCCCATTTTCTTTCCTTCTTTTGTCATCAAAAGAGGACATGTCAAACCAAAAGTATCCGGTCTTTCTTCTTTTGTCTTGCCTTCCACATGGAAATTCATCTTACGGCTTAATTCCGTTCCGGCGACAATATTCCCCCATTGATCACTTCCGCCGATTTCCAAAGAGCATCCGTATGTTCTGTTTAAGTGCAAGAAATCATAGGCCTGCATCAACATATAACCCATTTCCAAAAAGGTTAAACCACCATTTTCCAAACGTTTCGAATAAGCCTCGGAAGCTAGCATTTTATTGACATTAAAATGAACACCGACGAGACGCATAAAATCAACATAAGTAAATGAATTGATCCACTCTGAATTATCTAAAATCAAAGCCGGATTATCCCCATCTGTTTTAATAAATCTCTTGGCAAGTGTTTTCACTTCTTCTACGTTACGAGCGACTTCTTCTTTTGTCATCATTCTGCGCATATCGGATTTTCCGGTAGGATCGCCGACCAAAGCTGTTGCACCGCCGATAACCAAAATACCATGATGTCCCATTTTTTGTAAATGACGGAACATCATTAAAGCAAAAAAGTGTCCGATATGTAAACTATCAGCCGTTGGATCTATTCCCAAATAGAAGGTGATTGGTTTATCTCCGTCTATTCTCTTTTTAATTTCTGCCTCATTTGTTGCCTGATAGACATATCCGCGTTCTTTTAAATAATCAAAAAATGTGTTCGTCATGAGTAATAATCCTTTTATAAAAAACTTCTTTTAAGGTTTACACCAAAAAACATAAGGAATCAATATCTTTCTTACTATTTACCCGTTTTAATTGATATTTTTTATTTCAAAAAATAAAAAGGCTTCATTTTAGAATGAGATTTTTACAGACATGGCAATATCAATTCTACTTATATAAGATAAAAACGTTGAGTTTTTATTCTTTTTTTCTTATACTTTTTATATCACTTATCAAACAAGGGAATGCGATGAAAAAACAAAATATTTTTATAGATTTTGACGGGACGATTTGTTTTGATCGATTTTGGAGGCTTTTACCTTTGGAAACAAGATCAAAAATAGGAAAATTTCTATTTCAAGACAACTTACAACTCTTTAAAGAGTGGATGCGTGGGAAACGATCTTCTGAAGAAATTCATCATATGATTTCTGAGGAGTGCGGATTGGATTATAATATGATGTGGGAGCATTTTGTGAGAGGCTGTCAAACAGTCTCTGTATCGGAAGATATTTTAAAAGCTCTCGCTGATTGTAAAAAAAATAATACTTTGATTTTGATAACAGACAATCTGGATTGTTTTAATCGCTTTGTAAAAGAAGAATTGAAGTTATCAACCTATTTTCATTATATTTTTAATTCTTATGATTATGGAGTTCTTAAAGAAGATCCGGCACAAGAAGGTCTTTTTAAAAAAATTATTGATTTAAACAAATTTGATCTACATAACTCCGTTTTATTGGATAATGACGCACAAAACTGTGAATTATTTAATCAACTGGGCGGGACGAGTTTTCTTATAAAAGATAAAGAAGATACTGTTTCAACACTCAACATGCTTAGAAAAGGCAACAACATATCTCCTCTACTCGGTTATTCAAGGATAAATAGCAAATAAAATCATTATGTTATAGGAGGTTATGACGAACATTTATATTCATAACGATATGTTTTTATAATTTATTTCAAATATTTTACCCCCCCTGTAGTTTTTAAAAAACGCAGGCTTTATTTCAATAGTTTTTACAATAAAAATTCAGTTTTCATCATGTGGAAGCTCAATTAGAGGGTGTATCAAAACAGTTTGATTCTATTATTTCCATAATTGATGATCATAGGGAGAAATTATTTCAGGCAGAATCAATTGGGACTATAAAAATTGACTACGACAAAAGATATAGCATACTTATTGAATAACAGTAAATTATTATCAAGTAAAATGAACAAACAAAATGCGGTCAAGCATTTGAAAAATATTATTTTTTCGTCTTCTTTTCCTCATATTTACCATCAAAAAGCCAGAGGAGAACAAAAAGAAATTTTGAAAACACTTGCACAGGCAAAAGGTATGTTGACAGAGGTGCAATAAAAGGAAATTTTCGATATGTTACAGGTAAAATCTGCCTCTTTGTTTGGTACAATTGATATTTCTAATCAGGTATTTGGAAAATTCAAAAAAATGTTAAAATCTTATCAGAGAAACCAATTTCAAAGGTTCAATACGCACGGAGGAGATAGGTAAGAAAACCAATTGAGTACTTTTAAAAATACTCTGAATCCATTACAGAGTTTACAGGATGCCTGCTAAATTTAAAATTGGAAAAATTTTTATATTTTTCCTATTTTTTATGTATTTTCAAATATTTATCACAATAAATTTATATCAATTTCATGTTGGATTAACTACAGAATGAAAGTTGAATTACGCTCACTTCTATTTTTCTTAAAGGTATTTTAAATGAAATTACTTGCTCTGAACAGTGGATCATAAAAAATACGAAACTGTCAGGACCATCCATTATTCATTTTTATAATGTGATTTTACACAATAAAAAGAGACAATACTTTGCTAATTACGATATCCTGATCGGCAAAAATCAATTCTGGAACAAAATATATTTGAAGATAGACAAGACCTTAAAATAGCATGAGATACAATGTCAAAGTCAAAGGCTTTTAAGCATCTGGAGGAATTGAAGATTCAAAAACAGCTCAATATGCAAGAAAAAGAGCTTAAACGCAAGGAAGAAGTACTTTTCCTAGAATAATCTCGTATCAACATAGTTGCTGAAGATGAAATTGATCTTATAAGGGGTATTGACGGAATTGAGTTTGATCTCTATCCAATCTTTGAGATAAAAACAAATTAGCTCTTCTAATAAACGGGTCTAATTTTAATTGAAATAAAATTACTCCCTTGTTTTTTCTTTCATTTTTGAAAATTGATATAAACATTCAATATCTTGCTGAGGCATTTCTTTAGAATAGAAATTTTTGACATAATTGCCGATATCAGCGATATTAACACTAACCTGTTCCATTGTATCTCGATCCCTAACTGTTACCGGATGATTTTCTTTTTCTAATGTGTCAAAATCGACAGTAACACAAATAGGAGTGCCTACTTCATCATGTCTTCTATAAGCCTTACCTATGTTATTACTATTTTCAAAAACAACTCGACCAACTCCAAGCTCACTCAAAACGCGACGGATTTTCATACCTGTCATCATAATATCCGGATTGTTTTTTGCCAGAGGTACAACTGCAACTTTAATTGGGGCAAGATGCTTCTTTAATTTCAAAACCGTACGTACTTTTCCATTAGGCAACTTTTCCTCTGTGTAAGCCTCATTAATCAACGCAATCATAGCTCTGTCTAAACCTGCTGCAGTTTCAATCACAAAAGGAATAAATTCTTTGCCTGTGAACGGATCTCTATAAGACATGCGTGTAGTAGAATCTTTGTTGGGAAGCACTTTTGCATTAATGCTGAAATCTTCTTGAGATTTTGTATGAGAACCAAGGTCAAAATCCTGTCTATCGTGAATTCCTTCAATCTCGTCAAAACCCCACGGAAATTCGTATTCAATATCTGTGGCACATTTAGCATAATGAGCAAGCTTTTCATGATCTTTAAAGCGTAGTTTTTCAGGTGGAATCCCCTGTTCAAGCCACCACTGATGCCGAATTTGTTTCCATTTTTTCCACCATTCAATATCTGTTTCAGGAGAAACAAAAAACTGCATTTCTGCTTGTTCAAATTCTCTTAGACGAAATAAAAAATTCTTAGGTGTGATTTCATTACGAAAGGATTTTCCATATTGTGCTATACCGAAAGGAAGTTTTCTTCCCATAGAAAGGAGAACGTTTTCAAAATTTAAATAACTTCCTTGAGCTGTTTCAGGGCGTAAATAAGCAAAGTTACTTCCATCGTCAACTGGACCAATATTTGTTTTCATCATTAACATGAATTTTTTGGGATCTGTTAAATCAGAAGAACCACAAGTATCGCATTTTTTCTCATCTTTCATTTTATCTTGTCTCATACGAGAATGGCATGTTTTGCATTCAACTAATGGATCTGAAAAGGTATCTTCATGACCAGAATGTTTCCAAACAAGTCTATGCGATAAGTGAGAACATTCTATGCCTTCAATGTCGTCACGTTCATATACAAGACTTTTCCACCAAGCATCTCGGATATTTTTTTCAGTTCAATCCCTAGAGGGCCTAAGTCATAAACGCCTCTTAAACCGCCATAAATCTCAGATGATTGGAAAACAAATCCTCTTTTTTTGCACAACGCGACCAATTCTTCCATTGTATGAACTGCCATGATTTCTCCTTTTTCTTGTATTTTCTGTCGTTGTATCACAAAATTTGACAAAAGTCAATTGAATTTTATAGTTGACTTTTAGAAATATGTGTTTACACTGGTAAACCATAATAAAACAACACAAGAAGCAAAAATGATTTACCCAAAAAAATTAACAAAAGGTTCTCACATTCGCGTTATAGCACCAGCAAGAAGTTTTGCTATTATTTCAGAGGATTGTCGTAAAATAGCTAAAGATAGATTCGCAGGACTTGGAATTTCTGTTTCTTATTCTAAAAACGTGAATGTTATGGATGATTTTTGCTCCTCTTCGATTCAGCAACGTTTGGATGACATACATGAAGCCTTTAGGGATCCAAATGTAGATGCTATTTTAACTGCGATTGGCGGTTTTAACACGAATCAATTGATCGACAAGTTGGATTATGAGTTGATCAAGAACAACCCAAAAATTTTATGTGGTTTTTCAGATATTACCTGTTTGGCTCATGCAATTACCTCACAAACTGAGATGGTTACGTATTCAGGGCCACATTTTTCGAGTTTTGGTATGCTTAAAGGTTTCGATTATACATTTGATTATTTTAAAAAATGTTTACTGAGCGATGCTCCTTACCAAATCACATCCTCACCAGATTTTAGTGATGACCCTTGGTTTTTAGATCAAGAAAAACGAAATTTGAGAAAAAATGATCCATTCTGGGTATTAAACAGAGGAAATAATTCTACTGTTTCAGGGAAATTAATTGGGGGACATGTTCGTTGTATTGCCTCTCTTCAAGGAACTCAATTTTGGCCTAGTCTGGAAAATTGTATTTTGTTTTTAGAGGAAGATGAAGAAGTTTCACCAGAAGTTTTTGATCGTATGTTGCAATCTTTGATCCATCAAAAAGATTTTTGTGGAGTTAAAGCTATTTTAATTGGACGTTTCCAAGATAAAACAAAGATGACAAGGAAATTGCTAGAGCAGATTGTAGCAAAAAATGAGTTATCACATCTTCCTATCATTGGTAATTTAGATATAGGTCACACAACCCCCATCATCACTTATCCAATAGGTGGTAAAATTAAGATTGACGTATCAAAAGAAGAACCAACGATAACAGTCCTTAAACATTAGTCTCGCTTTTTTCCTGCTATTTTAACTTCTTTTTGAATAGTAGAAATGACTTTTTCTGAAATATTTCTATTTTTTTCAGATATTCGACCATTTTGGGTGCATAAATAGGTTTTTGAGCATATTCTCTATATTCATACTGGTTTAAAATGCGACCAAGTACATCTATGGTTATCCCAGATTTTGGGAGTATTCTTACCAATGTATCCATATACTTTTTCATTTTGTAATATGTGCATTAGAAGGAACTAAACCATCTATTGCCCATTCATTGTTTGGGTTGAATACTTCTACCATGAATTTATCTGGTTTTAATTCAACTGGTAGTTCCCAAACATCTTTAATACTTGAGAGTTTATAGGTGTTTATGCTGGAAAAACCTTTTCTTGGTTTAAACATAATAGGAAAACCATATCCTTGAGCGAAGCAGAGAATGTCTTTCTTGCTATTAATTGGACTAAAATTCATAACCGGCAATCCTATTTTTCTGAGTTGTTGCTTCATTTGTATTTTATCACGAACCCACAATACTTGTTTTTCCGACAGGGCAGGCAATCCAACGGCTCTGGCAAATGTTCGGGCTTTCTCTTGTAAAAATTCTGAGTCATTACAAAAATGATTTACGGATATCCCGTTTTCTTGTATCCATTTTTTAAATCTCATGGCTTCCTCTTCCAAGGAACGGTCCATGTTTACGGTAAAAATCAAATGATTTTTTGTTTTTTCTAAATAGTTTTGAGAAAAATTTAAATGTTTAGAGAACCTTAGAAAAATAGGAATAATATCTTTTCGTTCCATCATTTTATGGCTTAAGGTGGTTTCTGTTTCTTCAGCAAATAGCAAAGCTTTCTTTTATCCAGTAATGCCCGTTTTCTTATTAAGGTTGTTTTTATCGATTTGACGGATAGTTTCCGGAGTATCATACTCGTAATCTGCATAAACTGGCTCGTAAATCAGACAAAATCAGTTTTACAAAATTTTCAATTTGGATCATCTTAACCTCCTTTCGAAAGGTAAAAAGCTCAGAAGTCGTTTTTTACTCTCAAAAAAATGCAAAAAATTAAATTATTTTATAAGTAATTGATTTTGCGTAATTAAAAATTAGAGTTCCCAACCACCATCGTGAACTGTTTGACAGGAAAGTGAAAAAAGAGCATGCCTAAAAATACGTTTTTAAATCGTGGTAAGGCTTTGCAGGTGTATGTGACTGAAGCTCACTTGGTACATATCTGACAAATATATTTTTTAAAAGGAAAGTATATGCTCAACAGAAATCATTAATCGGTTACGAGATATTCGGGCAAACATACAGGTTTAGAAAATGTCTGTTTTGGGGACTTACGGATGTGTTTAGGCACAAAAAGAAACCCCCGCATAAAATGATCTGTACCCCAGAAAGTGGAGGAAAAAAGGAAATCCCCTTTGAAAAAAATATTCAAAGGGGAATTTTTGTATTCTGAAAACCACGCGTCTAACGCGTGGTTTTCAGAATACAACAAAATGACACCGGCTCAGCGCCGATGCCATTTGCTTAATCCTCCCGCTTGACTTACATCCCTCGGGACTTTTTTTATTGTCCAATTTATGGGGTACAGATCAAAAAAGAGAGGTTTTTATATTCAATAATTTTAACAAAAATCAAGTTTCTATTCTCTTCCTCGCCCACCTCTTTGAAAAAAGGGAGGGACAGGCTGATGATTTTGGGTAGATTCTTCGATTCTTTTTTTTCTCTCTTCCATAACCCTTGCCAGCTTTTCATCCAGTTTTTCATCACTAACAAAATAAATAAGGGATCCATTCAAGCGCAATCCCCGTATCCAACCTTCACGTGTATTCGTTGTAGCAACCTGAAGAATATCTCCGATCTTCGGAGCATCAATCTGCCTCAAATGTTGTTTCCAAAGAGGAAGCTTTCCGCAAAAAGAGCCTTTATTAAAAAAAACAGAATAATACTTTTTATGTTCTTCCACATTGGTAATAACAGTCTCTTTAGACCAACAAATTCCCCATTTTTTAGTTGACATCTTTTACCCCCCCCCTTAATTAACCATTTCTGGAATGAGAGTTGACAAATGTTTTAACTATTTGTCGAGCCAAATTTTGAGCCGTCACACATTTCGAAATCATACCATTATTTTCTAATTTACCGAGAAGTGTATGACAGGCCTCTGTTGCCCCTTGTTCTTTTATTTGATCAACCTTTTCTTGTGTAATACCAATAAAATGAGGTTGCAACTGTTCACCACCCATAACGTGGGCATGACAATGCGGAACCGTTTGACGACCATGAACTCCTGTATTAAACGTGACTCGATACCCCAATTCAGACGTTCCCGCCATTAATTCGCTTTTAGGAGACATCCCTTGCCGATGAGCAACTTCCTGAATAGCCTTCATATAACCGTTGACTTGTTCGGGAGATGCCTTTTCCATAAAATCCGTTAAATCAACGGCAGGAACTTTCGGAATAACCAAAAAATGCTTTTTAACCTGTGCTCCGGTTGATTTAAAAGCAACAGCATATTTATCTTCATAAACCAACTCCGTTTCCGCTTCACCCGACAAAATTTTCGCAAACGGATTATTTTTATCATACCGATCTTTCGGTAACAATTGAGATAGTAAATATAAAAATGTTGCTGTTTCTTGTACTTTCATAAAAACGCTCCTCTCTTTTGATTGCTCTCCTATCACAACTGGTTTTAGTTTATATTAAAAAGAAAAATTTGTCAATATTTTTTTTAAAAAAACAACATTTTATCCAAATATAAAATATTTGAATTAAAAATCATTAATTTTATCATAGTGTTATTTCAAATTCTTAAAAAAGAAACCCACAGGCCTAGCCGGTTGTTTTTCTCAAGCGGGTATAACCCTAATAGTGCCGGCCAACCCCTTAAGAGTATATGACGGTCTGACAGGGCGAATATTGCTTGCTACCCGTAAACAGGTCAAAATCCATTGTTAACTGACTTTGCTCTGAGTCTTCTTTAAATTAGTTTCGGATATACTCAGTCATTTTCTGAGTATTCTTACCTGTCGTATCTACATAATATCTTCGACATTAAAATTCTCGATTCCGACTATCGAAATTTTTCATTTCCCCACCTTTCATATATTGTCGG
>CASECF010000026.1 GCA_949286245.1 uncultured Alphaproteobacteria bacterium | reverse complement strand
GGTAATGGCATGTTGTCTATTCTATTATATGTGTGTTCATAAAAAAACTCCTTTTCTTTTGTTCGACCTTCTCTGGATCCTCTAACTTACTGTAGCAAAGGACTTTTTATGTGTAAAGCTGTAAGCTCTTTGGAACGATCGGCTTAGCCGGTAGTTTTCTAATAACAATAAAAACGCCCCAAATGGGGCGTTTTTATTGATGAATATCATTTAAATAAGACTGTTAATCCAACGAACCAATTCCGATTTGGGCATGGCTCCCGTTCTTTGTTCAACAACTTTACCATCTTTAAATAAAATTAAAGTCGGAATACTTTGAATAGAAAATGTTTCAGGAGTTTTAGGCGACTCATCAACATCCATTTTAACTATTTTGATCCGATCTTTCATTTCATCGGCAACCTCTGACATAATGGGCAATAACTGGCGACAAGGACCACACCAGGTTGCAAAAAAATCAACCAAAACAGGCTTGTCTGATTTTAAAACTTCTGCCTCAAAAGACGAATCTTTGATAACTTCCATGTTTCCTCCTCTTTAAATAGAAATAATCTTGCTTAATATAATAAGCTTCAAAAACACTGTCAAGTCTCTTTTTATTGCATTCTTTTATAATGTATCAAGCGGCCATCTCGGGCGTGCTTTAAAATCAAAGGAATCGTGAAGACCCAACAAATGTCGCTCCATACCGGCCCAGGCGATCATCACACCGTTATCCGTACAATATTGAATGGGGGGTGCCGAAAAAATCAATCCGTTTTGTTTTGCAAGAGATTGTATCATTTCTCGAACGGACGTATTGGCTGCCACTCCCCCTGCAACAACTAAATCCTTGGCTTTCGGATAATCTCTTTTAAAAATTTCAATTGCATGAATCAGTCTATCTTTCATCTGTTTTACAACAGCTTCTTGAAAAGCCGCCGAAATATTATTTTTATCTTGTTCCGAAAGAGGAGAATGATGTTCAATATAAACACGAACAGATGTTTTTAATCCGGAAAATGAAAAATCACATCCCGCCCGCCCTTTCATCGGAACAGGAAAAGAAATTCCCTTCGAAATTCCTATTTTAGCTCGTTTTTCCAAGTTTGGACCACCGGGATATCCGATATCCAACATCTTGGCAACTTTATCAAAAGCTTCTCCTGCCGAATCGTCAATCGTTCCCCCCAACTTTTTGTATTGGCCGACTCCTTCCACAACCAAAATTTGGCAGTGCCCCCCCGAAGTCAGTAAAAGTAGGTACGGAAACGCAACAGGATGGCTCAAACGAACTGTTAAGGCATGTCCCTCCAAATGATTAACGGCAATAAACGGAATATTATGACACAGGGCTATTGCTTTAGCCGTCATGACTCCGACTAATACCCCTCCAATCAATCCGGGGCCTCCGGCAACGGCAACAGCTGATAAATCATTGAATGTCTTCCCCGCTTTATTAAGCGCTTCT
The DNA here is from genome assembly GCA_949286245.1 of uncultured Alphaproteobacteria bacterium. Classification (GTDB taxonomy): domain Bacteria; phylum Pseudomonadota; class Alphaproteobacteria; order CAAHEQ01; family UBA3637; genus CALXPF01. Next base: position 25,606 of record CASECF010000026.1, on the reverse strand, counting down.
TGAATTAAAATATCGCATTTTTCAAGATGAGCCCGAGCTGCAATTTCAGGAACAACACCCCCAAAACGACGATGTTCATCATATTGTGACCAGACAACCGATGATAAAATTTCTCGTTGATCATTGACCAAAGCACAAGCTGTTTCATCACAACTACTCTCTATTCCCATGACGATTTTTGTCATTTTTTTATCCTCTTTAGCATAATCAATAAAGACCCTCCCCCATTTTCCCATTTATACGAAGAAATAACACTTCTAAAATCAGGGGTTTCTAACCAAAACTCTATTTCTCTCTTGATCAATCCGTGAGAATTCAGACCCTTCCCCGTAATGACATGAACTTTGAGAGATCCTCTTTTTTGATGAATCAATAAAAATCTTTTTGTTGTTTCATAAGCCTCTTGAATCGTCAAACCATGTAAATCAAGCTCTTTTTTCAGCTCTGTTGTTTCTTTAGAAATAACAGTCAATCGCTTCGGGAAAGAAGGAGGAGCCAATTTTTCTTTTCCCTCTAACGGCGTAACGTTTTTTATCACATCCGTCCAAAATAAAGCATCTTGTTTTTGCTGTGTCTGATCCATTTCCTACTTCATTGTTTTAGGTAAAAGCAAAAAATAACGTCCCTTACTTTTCATTCGACCGGCTTTATTAAACGCAGCTTCTCCATGTCCCCAAAAGTAATCAGCCCGAATACCCCCTTGTATGGCGCTTCCGACATCTTGTGCCACAACCAGTTTTTGAATGGGAAGTCCATCCGGATCTCTCGTATTCAGCCACATGAGTGTATGCATGGGAATATATGCTCTATCTACGGCAACGGATCTTTCCGGCGTCAAAACAACACCCGCAGCACCGTAAGGCGACTCTCCGACAATCTCTTTAAAGAAGATATATCGTGGATTCTCGTTCATTAGGTCTATCGCTTCTTCCGGATGGGATTGAAGCCATTTTTTCATTTGTGGCATGGAATACATATTTTCAATTCCGGCATCTCGCATAATTTCTCCCATTCCTTTAAATGGGCGATTATTATTACCACCATATCCCAATTTAATCTCTCCGTCCGGTGTAATCATTCGACCGGAGCCCTGAATTTGTAAAATAAACAATTCAACCGGATCATCAGCCCAAGCGATAATCGGGGCTTCAAAATCTTCATCGATATCTTCCCTTTCGGGGTATGTTTTTCCGTTCTTATATCCGTACGGGGCACCGAAAACAGGCACCTGACGAGACGAAACCCTTGTTCGGGTTCCTGTTAATTCCGCTTCATAATATCCCGTGATGATTCCCGTTTCCGATCCGTATGACGAAACAGTGTAAGGTACTAAATTTTCTTCTAAATATGATTTAATTTCATCCGAAGAGGCATTTTGATAAGATTGCAGGCCACGACAAAAGGAGCTCCAATCTTTGTTGGGACGCTGACAAGAACGCAATAACGCCGGAAGAGCCTCTTCAAAATTATCCTGATTCCAACCCGGCAAATAAGAACAAGCTGTTTTCTCAACATCAAAAGAACGCCCCTGCGACAAAGGTTCCGAGGAGCATCCTGCCAATAACATCAAACAAGAAGCAATGGCTCCGTTCAAAATATTTTTTTTATGCATAAAATTCTCCGCTTTTTGTTGCAGACACAACCCATTTTGTTTTTCCTTTTCGCTTAAATTTCCAGATGTCGGCCATTTTGGAAATGCTCATCGGATCCCCCTCCAAAACAGTACCCGCTTCATCTTTCAACAAGTTAACCTGTTCACTAATAAATTGAACCGTAACCTCACTTTGATCATCCGACTTCTGAATAATCTTTGCCGAATCGATACAAATTAACGAAAAATCCATCGTCTGCTTTTGAGCTTCTCGTTGATTAATAACATTTTCAAACAACTTGTATACTTCCGGCGTTAAGTAATTTCTGAGCTCACTTTTGGCTCCTTTTGCAAAAGCAGTTGAAATTGTCTGAAACGCCAACCTGGCTCCTGCTAAAAAGGTTTCATCGTTAAAAACAACTTCATTTAAGGATTGTTTGGGTTGAATGAGCTTCATCTCAATCACCTTTCCGTCCTTTCCATCTACAAATCGAATCTTATCAGGAAGTCCTTGATTTGTTGTCTTATCTAAACCCAAATCAGACCGACTGATGGCTCTATACAACAAAGAGAAACTGATAATTGCCAAAATAACAAAAAAAATTGTATTGTCCATTTTTTCACCTTTTTTTCACTTGACTATTAAAAAAAACATTTGTACATATAATTTTGTACTATTTAATCTGAGATTCAATTTTTTTTCAAGAGGATTCTTAAAAAATGACAGAAAAAGAAAAACAAAATACCCCCACCATTCAAATAAATGCACAATATGTCAAAGATCTATCTTTTGAAGCACCTAATATGCCTCAAATTCTATTAGAAATGAGATCAGCTCCTTCCATCAATGTGGATATTGATGTCCAAGTTAATAAGGCCGTAAATGAAAATACATTTACGGTAGATCTGAGGACTAAAGCCACTGCTGAAACTTCTGATACGAAAAAGCCTGTATTTATTTGTGATTTAACTTACGGAGCTCTCGTTTCTTTAAATGTTCCAAAGGAACATTTCGAACCTGTTTTGTTGGTTGAAATTCCAACACTCATTTTCCCATACGCAAGAGCATTGGTTGCCAACATAACAAGAGAAGCCGGATTCCCCCCCTTACAAATCAATCCGGTCGATTTCGGCGCTTTATACCAAAATAAACTTGCAAATGAAGCAAAAAAATAATCAGATTATTTTCTGAAAAAATAATTTTGAAAAGACAAAAAAGATTGCTTTTTTGTCTTTTTTAATTATAGAATATCAAAAAAGGAGGTTAGCATGCTTTTAAGAATTACGCTCTGGGCCCTTCTGATTGGCTCTGTTGTCATGGGTTTTTTCGGCATTCAAACAGGATCTGCTCTGACAACCATTATTGGTTTTGTCGTCCTTGTTTTTGCAGGATTTTTACTATTCTTTTTAGCTCAGCTTTCCTTTGATATTCTGATTGCTCTGATCAAATATGTGTTTCTTGCCGCCGTTATTGTCTCGGTGGTTCTGTTATCCGTAAAAGGATGTACTCTCCTTTATCAAAAATCAAAAAATGTGGCCGTCCAAACGACGCATATGATTCGAGATGGCTCTGAAGAGCAAAAATCACAAGAACAACTGGAAAAAGAGAGGGAAAAAGCAAAAACAGAAGGTATTTTTGACTCGGGAGAAATGGGCTTTTGGGCAAAAATAAAATCTATGGATTGGCTTCCCTCTTTTTTAAAGAGTGATCCGGAAGCACAACCAAGACCTGAGCTTATCTTAGAAGGACGAAAAGCGGAAGATGATATCGATTTAAAGACATTAAATCCGAATAATCCGCAAAAGATAGTCGGTTTCCCGACAGAAGTTCGTTCCGGATATCTGTTTGTGCTAAACGGACGGTATATTAAACTATACGGAATCGACACGCCGGATCCCCGTCAGATATGTTTGGATAATCGGGGACAAGAGTATCAATGCGGTCATCGATCCAAACAAATGCTCAAAAAAATGATCTATCAAAGACTTTTGGAATGTACCGTTGTCGGTGGTGATCATGTGGGTAATTATATTGCAACTTGCTCCTTAAAAGGAAACGATGTCGGAGCCGCTTTGGTTGCTGTTGGTTGGGCGGTTGCCGACAGATCTGCCACAGACGTTTATATCCCCTATGAAACAAACGCCAGACAAAATCGTTTGGGATTATGGGAAGGAAAGTTTGAAGCGCCTTGGGATTTTCGTCAAAAAAATAAAAATCAGATATACACATCATCAAATTAAGGATATTCAAATGAGCGTTTTTATTTCACACTCAGAATCGGAAACTGTTTTATTGGCTCAAAAAATTGCGGACACTGTTAAAAGAGGAACAATTCTTGCTCTCTATGGGACTTTAGGAACCGGAAAAACGGCTTTTTCAAGAGGATTTATTCAATATTTAACTCGTTCAAAAACAGATGTTCCCAGCCCTACTTTTACCCTCCTACAAACGTATGAAACAGAGACATTTCCGATTTATCACTTTGATATGTATCGATTAAAAACGCCGGATGAAGCCTATGAATTAGGGATCGAAGAAGCTTTTTCGGAAGGGGTCTCCCTCATTGAATGGCCGGATAAAATAGATTCCTTGCTTCCGAAAAAACATATAAAAATACACTTTGAAATACAACAAGACGGTTCTCGTCGTATCATAGTAGAGGAGTAAAACATGACACGAGATGAATTACTGGAAGAATTTTTGACAAAGAATAATTGGGGAACCGCCAAACGAGAATTATTGGCTCATGATGCTTCGTTTCGTTGGTATGACCGTCTGACAAAAGGATCTGAAACTTGTGTTTTAATGAATGCTCCCAAACCGGAAAATCCATCCGTTTTTGTCTTTATTGATAAGATACTGCGTCAATATGGAATCAATGCCCCAAAAATTTACGCAGAAGATCTTGAAAACGGTTTTTTACTGTTGGAGGATTTCGGAGACAACACGTTTACACGCCTGATTGCCAAAGGATATAATGAGAAATCCCTATACAAAAGTGCCATTGATGAATTAATAAAGCTCCAAAAACGCAGTAGAATAAATCCGGGGATTAAAGAATACGATCAAGACCTCATGCTTTTTGAAGCTTCACTATTAACAGATTGGTTTATTCCTTATGTTGTCGGAAAAAATCTTTCGACAGAAGATAAAGAGCAATTTGAACAAATTTGGATTGATTTAATCCGACAAATTCATCAAGTTTCCAATACGCTCGTTTTACTCGATTATCATGTGGACAATCTCATGATCGATAAAAACAATCGATGTGGTGTTTTAGATTTTCAAGATGCTCGTTTCGGACCTGTCACATATGATTTAGCCTCTCTTTTAGAAGATGCACGCAGACCCGTTGATGAAAATTTACAACAAGAAATGAAACAATATTATTTTGAACATCTTCCCGAGTATAACACGCCGGAATTTCATAACACCTACCCGCTTATGGCCGTTCAACGTCATACAAAAGTCATCGGAATTTTCGTCCGCTTATGTGTTCGAGATCATAAAGACAGGTATTTGAAACATATTCCTTTTGTGTGGTCTTTATTAGAAAAGCATCTTGATCATCCGCTTCTTGCTCAGTACAAGACTTGGTTGGACGAGCATGTTCCCCCCGTTTTCAGACATCAAGACGTTAAAATCATTCAAAGGAATCTTCCATGAAAGAACCTCTTCCGATTGGCATGATACTTGCGGCCGGACGCGGTGTTCGCATGCGGGAGTTATGCCAAAATAAGCCCAAACCGCTCATTGAAGTGAACGGACGGTCATTATTAGAGCATATTTTGGATAAAGCAAGAAAATATCATTTTAAAAAAATTGTGATCAATACCTGTTATAAAGGAGAAATGATCAAGGAAAAGTTAAAAAGCTCCTCCGATCCTATTTTCTTTTCGGATGAAACGACCGCTTTGGAAACGGGCGGTGGTGTCAAAAATGCTTTACCCCTCTTGTTGCCTTTGGGGAAAGACGGCTTTTTTATTTTGAACGGCGATTCCTTTTGGGAAGAACCTCATCACAAGTTGTTAGATCAAATGGGAGATTTTTGGGATCCCGAACAAATGGATGTTTTATTGGCGGTTGTTCCACTCAAACAAGCAAAAGGGTCATCAAAAGAAGGAGATTTTTTTATCGAAAATGGTCGTTTACGCAGAAAAAAGCCTATGGAAAAAAATGTTCCCTATGTCTATATCGGAGTTCAAATTGTTCACCCTCGTGTTTTTGATAACATATCAGACAACTCTTTTAGTATGCGACAAATCTTTGATAGCGCTCAAGAAAACAAAAGATTGTTTCATCTTGTATTTGACGGAAACTGGTATCATATCGGCGATCCGGAAGCTCTTTTTGAGACAGAACAACTATTTGATAAAAAAGGATGAATATGATTGTTTCCGTTCCGTTTTCAGAAAATTTTTCAGAACGCCTTATTCGGCTGGTGGAACAACAAAGTGATGATCCTTTTAAACGAGCCCAAACAGAAATTATTTTACCAACCAAACGAGCCGTTCGATCCCTTAAGGAGGCCTTTATTTCTCATGCCGCTCAATCGGGAATGCTTTTACCTCGCTTAACCGCCTTATATGATCTCAATGATTTAAGTATAGATGTTCCACCAGCTTTATCCGGAACGGAACGTATTTTGCTTTTGGCAAAACTCTGTCAGGCAAAACCCAATATCAACACTCTCGATAAAGCAATCAAGGTAGCTATCGGACTGGGTTCCTTGTTAGATGAATTTTATCAACATGAAACCGACTTATCTCAGTTGGAAAAACTGGTTCCACAACAAGAATTTGCCGAGCATTGGAATGAAACCATTCGCTTCTTGGATATTATTCGAACGGTTTGGCCTCAAATTCTTCAAGAACGGAATCAAATTGATGAAACGGATAGAACTATTCGCTTGATTAAAGCTTACACACAAAAACTCTCTCAAAAAAAACCGGATCATCCCATTATCATGGCCGGATTTGATGGATCTCTTCCCTCCGTCATTAATTTAACAAAAGCTTTAAATAAACATGATAACTGCTTTATTTTATTAAATGGATTTGATAAAAATATTTCTGATAATACTTTTAAAAATTTGTCCGATTCACATTTTCAATATGGCTTTAAGAAATTATTGGACGCCTTAAAAACAGAACCCCAAAATGTCAATGAGTTAGGTCTTGTTTCTCCTCGTGAAAAGCTTATTCAATCAGCTTTTAAACCGGTTGAGGAAACAGATGAATGGAGAACAACTTCTTTTCCGTCTGAAAGCATCCAAAGTGTCACACGCATTGAATGTGAAACACAAGCAGACGAAGCGGTTGCTATTGCCGTTCTTCTGCGAGAAGTACTTGAAACTCCAAATCAAACGGGAGCTTTAGTGACAAATGATAGAAATTTAGCCAGACGTGTTATTTTGGAGATGAAACGGTGGAGCATTACTTTAGATGATTCGGCCGGTATTCCCCTTTCAAAGACACCACAGGGAATTTTCTTATCTTTATTGGTTGATTTTGCCTCAAACGGAGGGAAAGGCCCTGATTTGGTTGCGTTATTAAAACACCCGTTTTCGGCCAATGGGAAATTACCTCATATTTTAAGAAATGAACTCAGAGAGGCAGAGAAAACCGCTCGACAAACTCATCAAAAACTTCAATTTCCCATCAATGAATCACTCAAAAATTTTTTGACCTGTTTTCAAGAAAAACAAATTGCCTTTGATACACTTTTAAAAGCTCATCTTCAGGCGGCAGAAGATTTAGCTCAAACACCTGACGAAAGCGGTTCCGATAGGTTATGGGGTAATTCTGCCGGTGAAACGGCCTACACTCTTTTAACGGAATTTATTTCATATGCTCCGGTCCTTGGTGTCATTGATCCGAAGGGATATCAGGATGCCTTCAAAATGTTATTGGACACAAAGACGGTTCGCCCCAAGTTTGGCATGCATCCTCGATTAGATATTTTAGGGCCGATCGAAGCCCGCCTCATTAAACCGGATGTTTGTATCATCGGCGGCCTAAATGAAGGATCATTTCCGTCATTTCCGGAAACAGGACCTTGGATCAATCGCCCCATGAGGCAAGCGCTTTCACTCCCCTCTTTGGAAAATAAAATCGCTATTGAGGCACTTGACTTTGCACATTGTTTTTTATCTCCGAAGGTTTATTTAACCCGATCCTTAAAAGAAAACGGATCTCCTTCCATCCCTTCAAGATTTTTATCTCGATTAGATGCTGTTTTATCAGCCTCGCATATTTGGTATCAAACAACAGAGGCTTCATTTTTCAAACAACTGGATCGGCAAACAAAATCAATTAAAATAGAACGACCGGCACCGACCCCCCCTGTTGAATCACGACCACGTCAACTCTCTGCCACGCGTATCGAAACATGGATGAGGAATCCTTATGCCATTTATGCACGCTATATTTTGAAATTATTTAAATTAGATGATTTAGAAAAAATTCAAACAAGACAAGCATACGGAAATGCCCTTCATAAAGCCTTGGAAAAATTTATGTCTTTACCCCCAAACACACCAAATTCATTAGATTTTTTACTGGATTTAGGAAATCAGTGTATGGATCAAGAAGGCCTTAATGTGGCAGAAAAAGAATTTTATCAACCTAAATTCAAAAGGAGTGCCTCCTTCTTTTTGGATCAACAAAATCAAATACAACCTCTCATCAAAAAAACAATCTTAGAACAAACCGGAAAAATCACTTTTGATCTGGAGGGCGGAGCCTTTACCTTAACAGCCAAAGCCGATCGCATTGATTTATTAAAAGACGGAACAGCCACTATCATTGACTATAAAACCGGATCGCCACCGTCAAAAAGTGAAATAACGGCAGGATATGCTCCTCAACTTCCTTTAGAAGGCCTTATTTTAAAAAGAGACGGATTTAACAGTATTTCGGCAAAAAATATTTCATCCCTCTCTTTTTGGCATCTCAGCGGAAAAGAACAAGGAGATGAAATTGTCTCTGTTCTTTCCTCAAAATCAAAAGATACGATCGAAACACTCATTCAAAAAACCGAAGATGGATTGATCACTTTGATTAACGCTTTTGATCATGAACAAACGCCCTATTATGCCAATCCAATTCCTGCTAAGGCGCCCAAATATGATGATTACAAACATCTATCCCGTGAACAAGAATGGATCCATGGAGACGAAAATGAAGAAGACGATGAATAACATTTTCCCCTTATCTTTATTCTTTAAACAAAGGTCTCAAGGAAAACCAAAAAGAACATCCTCTCTGACCATCAGAAACGCAATTATTTCTCATTTTTATGATTATTGACCTTTTAAGGAAAAAAGCAGATGATCACGCTCCAAAATCCAAAAGAAAATATTAACGTTGAACAACATCGTGCCGCCAATCCGCTTTCTTCCGTTTGGGTTTCGGCATCAGCCGGATCCGGAAAAACAAAAGTGTTGACGGATCGCGTTTTGAATTTATTACTTCTCTATGGACAACCGGAAAAAATTCTTTGTTTGACATTTACAAAAACGGCGGCAGCGGAAATGGCCAATCGTATTACGAGAACCCTACAACAATGGGGTATCAGCGAAGAAAAAAAATTATCTCAAGATTTGGCAACGCTGCTGAGAAAAGAACCAACTCCGGAAGAGATACAAAAAGCAAGACGTTTATTCGCAACTGTTTTAGAAACACCGGGGGGACTTAAAATTATGACAATTCACAGTTTTTGTCAGTCCGTTTTAAAAAGATTTCCCTTAGAGGCGGAAATCTCACCCCATTTTGATATCATGGATGATCAACTATCGGACACCGTCATCCAAAAAACAATTGAAACAACCTTGTTAAAAGCGGAATTTCAACAAGATCTTTCCTTGATTGCCGGATATTTGGATGAAGATACTCTTAAAGAAATTTTTGAAGGTTTATTAAAAAATCCCTCTCCCTTAAAAGAGCTTCAAAATCGATTTCCAACGGAAGATATTTATTTTAATATAAAGAAGAACTTTAATATTGAAAAATATCATTCTGAAAATAAAATAATTTTAGAAAATTTTTCATTAGAGGAATTTCCTGATTTAATAACACAGAACCTCACCCAAAAGCTCATAATCCGAGCCCGCGTTAAAGATCCTGAAAAGGCTTCTTTGGTTTTTAAGACGGTTGAAACAATTAAAAATTATCGTGTGGCCACGGCCACAATCGCCTTGATCAAAATTGCTTGTGATATGATAAAAGAATATCGTTTTTATAAAGATCAACATGCATTGATGGATTACAATGATTTAATTTTAAATACAAAATCATTATTGGAAAAATCAACTATGGTTCCTTGGGTTTTATATAAATTGGACGGTGGCGTCGATCATATTTTGGTGGATGAATCTCAAGACACCAATCCGTCTCAATGGGCGATTATTCGTATGTTGGCGGAAGAATTTTTTATGGATGAGTCATCTTTTTCCAATCGCACCCTGTTTGCAGTCGGTGATAAAAAGCAATCCATTTTCAGCTTTCAAGGGGCCGATCCGAATGAATTCGAAAGAATGCGCCTTTTCTTTCAAGAAAAAGTTTTAGCAGCCCGTAAATCGTTTGAAACCGTCCCATTTAACTTGTCATTTCGTTCTGTTCAACCTATTTTGGATTTAGTTAACTATCTTTTAGTCAATCCCATTGCAAAGCAAGGGGTTTTACAGGAGACAGAACAAGCCCCCCACTTTGCTTTTAGAGATCAAGACGCCGGATTGGTAGAAATTTGGCCATTGGAAGAGGCTGAGAAAACAGATGAAGCAGATCCGTGGAAACCACCTGTTGACCCCAAAACGACCACATCGGCAATTACTCGTTTGGCAGAACGAATTGCCAAAAAAATCAAGACAATGATCGATAGTAAAGAAATTTTAATTTCTAAAAATCGACCCATTCAACCGAACGATATTTTAATTTTAGTTCAACGACGCGGTAAATTTGTTACGGAAATGATCCGTGTTCTCAAAGAATATAACATTCCCGTTGCCGGTATTGATCGCCTTGTGATAACCAATCATATTGCCATTCAAGATTTAATAGCGGCCGCTCGTTTTGTCCTATTGCCGAGCGATGATTTAAATTTAGCCACTCTTTTAAAAAGTCCGCTTATTGGATTAACCGATGAAGATTTATTTAAAATTGCTTGGAACAGAGGGGAGCATTCACTTTGGGATAGGATTCAAATCGTTTTTCCTGACAAAACCGCTTATTTACGACAATTGCTCTCGGTAGCGGATCAAATTCCCGTTTATGATTTTTTTGCCCTTATTTTGGGCCCCTTCAGAGGTCGAGAATACTTTAAAAACAGATTGGGTGAAGAAGTAGACGATGTTTTAGATGAATTTTTAGCTTTAACCCTGTCTTACGAAAAAGATCAAACCCCTTCTTTAGAGGGATTTGTTCGCTGGTTTTTGGATAAAAAAATTGAAATTAAAAGAGATGCCGACCAATCCGCTCTCAATGTTGTTCGCATCATGACCGTTCACGCCTCCAAAGGATTACAGGGGAATATTGTTTTTTTACCGGAAACGCGATACGTTCCTCAAAAAAAAGAAAAAATGATATGGACATCGGACGGTTTCCCCGTTTGGATTCCGAGAGCGGCTCATACGTCTCAATTTTCTAATCAGTTTTATGATCACTTAGAAAAAGCAAAAACCGAAGAATATCATCGGCTTTTATATGTTGCCTTAACAAGAGCCTCCGATCGTTTATATATTTGCGGGTGGGAAAATAAAACAAAGGCAAAACAAGGTAATTGGTACGATCTAATTATCAACTCTATTCCCTACAAGCCAGATCCGGACGGAGTTATTCGCATATCATCCACTCAATTGAGCGACCCCAAAAATTCAAAAGAATCAGCCGAGTCCCCTTCCATTCCGCCCCTGCCGGCGTTTATCTTTCAAACACCGCACCCTGAAGAAATGCGCCCTCATCCGATTTCTCCCTCGAAACAAACCACTGAAGAAAAAGATCAAACTGCTTCTATTTTAACACCGGATCTAGCGTATGCGTTAAGACGAGGACAATTTATTCACAAACTTCTTCAATATTTACCAGAAATTCCCCCTCAAGATCGTTTAAAAGTGGCTCATCGATTGAAACCTGAGGATATATCTATTCCGGAGAATTTATTTAACCTATTTGAGAATCCCGACTTTCAAGAGTTGTTTTCTAATCAATCAATTGCTGAAGTTCCGATTGTCGGCACCATAGATAACCAACTTGTTTCCGGTCAAATCGATCGCTTGGTTGTTCTGGAAAACGAAGTTTTAATTATTGATTTTAAAACCAATCGTCGTGTTCCCACCTCTCCTGATAAAGTTCCGCTCATCTACAAAAATCAAATGGATACCTATAAACGCTTGATTAAAAATATTTTCCCTGATAAAATTGTCAGAACTTTTCTGCTTTGGACAGAAACACTTGTTTTTATGGAATTAAAATAAAACAAAAAAAGGAAAAATAATGAAAAAAATACTTCTTCTTTTATTGTGTGCTTTTTCAATAACGGGTTGTACCCACAATACGGGTGATCCAGTTGTTCCGGAAGGGTATACACCTAAAATTGTCGAAACAGAACATTTTTCATTAACCGTATGGGAAAAAGACAATATTGAGCCCAAAAAAACGCTCCGTTTTTATATAACCGAAGATGGAGATCCCACGCCGGATCAAAATACGGCTCTTGCATTGGCGGCCAAAGATCCCTACCAAAATATTATCGTCATTTCAAGACCATGTCAATATTACAAAAATAAAGTCTGTTCCAAATCAGCTATTTGGAGAGAAGCTCGTTATAATCCGGAAATTTTAGAGGAAATGAATGAATTGGTTTCTTTTTTAATTCGTAAGCATAAAGCCACTTCTTCCGAGTTTGTCACCGTTAAAGGCGGTGCTCCCATCGCTTTTTATCTGGCAGACAAATTGGGGAGAACCGTTCGGATTATTACCATTGCCGATATTTTAGATGTAGATGCTTATACAAAAGAAAATGATTTACCAAGCATGAATGGAGCCTATAATCCGGTTGATAGAAAAAATAAAATCGCCGCCATTCCACAAGTTCATTATGTTGGTGATAAAGATACCGTCACAACAAGACGAATGGCCGAACGATTTGTCGCTCGATTAAGGAACCCCCGATTTGCAATTGTTAAAGTTGTTCCGGATCAAGGACATGATCATTGGGAAGAGGTGACACTGGATTACTACGGCATAAAACCCCCCAAACCAAAAAATTGATTTTAATGACATTATCGTCTCATCATATATCTATAAAAAAACACCTTTTTCTGAGAATAAAGGTGTTTTTATTTTGAAAGATCAATCGATTAAAAAGAGACTTCTGTAAAAACAGGAGCATGATCCGAGGAATCCGGTCTATTCATTGTTTTTTGAGAATCGATACGAGCTTCTTGATATTTAAAAAGACCTTGACGACATAAAATATGGTCTAACCGATATCCCCAATTTTGTGCATAATGTCCAAATTGATAACTCCACCAAGAAAAAGCTTGTTTATTCGGATGGATCTGATTAAAAGCGTTTTCAAATCCCAAATCCAAAAAAGCTTTAAAAACAGATCGCTCCTTTGAGGAACAACAAATAAAATTTTGTTTTTCCGGATCATACATATCTATCAAACGAGGAGCAATATTAAAATCACCTGCCAATATAGAAACAGGATTTTCTTTGACATGCTTATACAAGCGTCTTAAAAAACTGATTTTGACCTCTAATTTTTCACGTTCTTCCTGAGATAATTTTGACAGGTCATTAAAGCCACCGGCCGGCACATAAACAGATGCTACTTTAAGGCGTTGATTATCAATAAAAACTTCCGCTTCAACATATCTGGCCTCTTTATTGCGATCAAAAATATAAGGTTGTAATTCTTGTCGAATCAAAAAAATGGGGTGTTTTGAAAGAATGGCAACGCCGTGTCGTTGTTCTTGTAAAGAACAAACGGCTTTATATCCTTTCATGCTAAGAGAAAGAAACGGAAATTGATCTTCATTACATTTTATTTCCTGTAAAAAAATAATATCGGGTTTTTCCGAATCCAAATACTCACAAAGTAAATTAAATCTTTTGTTGATTGAATTCACATTCCAAGTCACTAACTTCAATCGTTTCTCCTTTTATAAGTATATTTTCTTTTCTAAAAAGACATCTAAATATTGGATGTGAGCGATGTATCCACATGCATTTGAGAAATTGTTTCTATCTCATCGGCTTCTCTGACAATATAATCCGGCAATTTCGGAGCCGGCGTTATTCCGGTTAATTTCGAATATTCTTGATTCTTAAAATAAAGTGGCGTTTCTGCTCGAATAGGACGCGTTAAATGAGCGGCATATAAGAGGAGATGTTTATTGGGAGCCATAGAAAGAATGCCAGACCCTCCGATTGTACTATCAGCTACTTTTTTAATTTTATGAGAAACGCCATGATAGAAACTGATTCCCCCTTTACTGTTTAAACCACCTGAAAAATCAAACCAGCCTCGATTGGAACTATAAGAATGAATTATTTTTGTGTATGTTTCAATCCCTTTCAAGAGAGGAGCTCTCGTTTCGATATTATTTTGGCGTTTAACAATCTTAGCGGCAGCGGCGCTCATAATGACGTCGGTTGTCTCTTGATCATATTTGGCACTGATCTGATGCCAATCTTGAACACAGACAAAAAATTTATTTTGTTTGGTTCGACCAAAAACCAATCCGTCTGTAATGCTCTGTAAAGAAGGCATATGTTGAAACTCATCGAGAATAAAGCTTACCGGATATGGTCCATCCGGTCCTTCATTCGGTCCAAATTCCATTAAATGCTGTGTCGCCATATTGATAAATAAACTGCTTAATAAAACAGAAGATTTTAAATCTTCAAAAGGAACAGACATATAAATTGTCACAGGCTTTATTTCTCCTGTTTTCGGATCTTTCATTCCTCTCAAACTTTCATAATTAAAATCATTCATACTGGTGCGACACCGAACCGCTGAATTTTTGAAAATATTGATTCCGGAAAGTGCCATGGAGATAACGGAACCTCGTTGTTTATCCGGTAAGCTTAAAACCTGATTAAGCTCTAAAAGGGTTCGTCGTCCATACCCATAGTATGCGGTTTCCAAAACAATCTCCTCAAAAAGCATTTGCCAAGAATCGGTTGCTAAAGCCGTTGGATCCTTTCTCTTTTTTCTCTCAGACAATTCTGCATTGTTTTTAATTTGAGCATTGTTGATCAAATCCAAGAGCATTGCAAAACAAGCATCATGCCCCTGCCATGAATCGGGAATTAACGACCACGATCCGATCGGAAGATAATTATCCAATGTAATAGACCTTTCTCGAGCGTTCTTCAGAGCCTCCTTCACTTCCGGGAATTCTCGCATTGCCTCATAAAAAGAAGTCAATACCACATAATCTTCCTCATCAAAGGTATTTTCTTTTAATCTGGAAACAAAATAATCATTTGCTTTCGCCTGCTCCACTTTACCGCATAAATAACCGGTCATTCCCGTCAAACAACCACGACCCGTTTTAACCCAATAAGGATCCGTTCCACTTGGTCCGTCCGGAATGAGAAAAGAAATTAACGTGTCAATATACCCTTCCCGTCCGGCATGAAGAGGAGGAAGATTTTTACCGCCGATCGGGTTCCATGAAGGCCACCGTATCCCTTTCGATAAGTCGTCCTTTCCCATCCAATTCAACATAAAAACAGGACCCAGTGTGGCACGATATCCACTTGTCAAACGAGCCAATTCTCCCTTGGGGTCATGAATAATTAAAGAAGATTCTTTATCCTCCAAAATCGCCGGTATAACACATCCAGCCGTCTTTCCGGATCCGGGAGCTCCGATACAAAAAACCGATCGCGTATCCGGTAATTTCATCTTCTTTCCATTAAACAATCCCAACATCAAATGCTTTCCATCTAACAAACCAAAGGACTTCACATCGCTTTCAATAGCCTCTCGTCCATCACCAAAAATCTGTGGTGCCAAATAATAGGGGTTTAAAATAAATAAAGAAAACTCATAGGCTAAAAATAAAAATGTCGGGATTAACATCAATCGCCAACCGAAAAAGCTATACCAAGTTGTATGGCGTGGTTCATCCCAAATAAATCCCAATAACCAATCTTGGTACCCTCGAAATGGCAAAAATAGATTACCGTTTAAAACTTGGCTCCAAAATTGTTTTACAAAGTCCCATGATCCCTCCTCGAATTGATTAATAATCACAGAAGAGAAAGGAACAAATAAAATGAGAATTGCCCAAAAAATAACTATACCGATTAAAGCTCTCCATGACCACCATTTTAAGCAGTCTCTTCTCGATTGATCTTCCGGTTTAAAAAATCCTCTCATTTTTTATCCTTGCTGTTTTGACTTGGATTTTCGCGCTTTATAAAATTGTCCGGATACCTTATGGGGCGTATTATCCTCATCTTGACACATTTCTGTTTGTTGGTTGTCGTGTTCAAATTCTACTTCTTCATCCCGATCAATAGAATTATGTGATAAATTATGGGTTTTGTCCAAAACAATATCTTCTTGTAAATTTGAGATTTTATCTTCTCCCTTCTCTGTCAGGAGTATCTGTTCAAAAGAGGGCTCTTGGGATTGCACAATCTTCTCCGCTTCATTTTGCTTCAAATCGGATTTAGATAAAGACCACTCTTCTTCAGTGTTTTCCGAAACGGAACGAGAGACGACCAGTTTGGGAACTGGTCGTGTCTGAGATTCCTTCACAGTTGGTAAAACAGCATTTTCCAAAGGTTTTTCATTAGGTGTCCAAGAAACAACTGTTCTAACCTTCTCCTCCCTTTTAAATTCATCTTCTTTCAGCGAAGGGCGTCTCAGTGTTTCTTTCGGTGTTTTGAGGTTTTTATTCTGCTCAATTTGTTCCATCTGTCTTCTTGAAAACGCCTTCATCATTTCTTGATGCTCTTTAAAAAAACGAGCATTTTCAGCTTTAATTCGTTTTTCTTTTAATTTTTGAACATCCAACCAGTATTGAACCCATCCTTCTAAGCTCAAAAGTTGTTTAGGATCTATATATGTTCCTCGAAGATTGACACCCTCCAATATAAAAATGGATAAATCAATGTCTTCCAAATCAATTTTTGAAAGATCAATACGTCTTAAATCTAAACATAATAAATCTTCCTGAGACAAAGAACGAATATCGATTTCTCCTGACTCCAATAATTTAATTAATCTATCCAAACTGTTAAGACGATTGACAGCTTCCGGATCTAATTTGGAATTTGTGAAATCATTTCCTCTTGCGTATAGTTGAGTTAATTTAGCCCCTCTGAAATCCGAATCTTCAAACCAAGAACTTTCCCAATAAGCTTCCGTAAAATCAGCGCCTTCAAAATGACATTTCTTTGCCGTTGTTTTATAAAAAATTGCTTTTGAAAAATTTGCTCCCTTAAATTTTCCACCGGAAATATCGGCACCGATCAAATTTAGTCCCGAGAAATCTTGACCCGACAAATCTTTTCCGGCTTTAACAGCTTGAACCAAAGCGACCGCCTTCGGATCCGAGCGATAATCTTTTCGTTGGGACGGCAGAATAAAGGGTTCCTTATCAAGACCAAGCGAAAAATAAATCATATCCGCATCAGTCACTTTAACATTTGCCAACTTCATACTTGGTCGAACTAATTCTGTCATGCCGATTATTATACCATATAAAAACAAAACATGGAATAAAAAAAAGATGACTTTTTTATCTATTTGTACTATAAGAAACAAAAAATGAAAGGAAGAAAATGATCTATTTTGTTTCACTGGCTGTTTTAATCATGGATCAACTCAGTAAAATATGGATTTTAGAGACATTAACAATCCACCAAAGCCTTCCCGTATTTAAGGGATTTAACTTATTCTTAACATATAATAAAGGCGTCAGTTTTTCCCTTTTTTCAAGCGATCACGTATTTATGCCTTGGGTTTTGACAACTGTCGCTCTCCTTATCTGTTTGGGAATTGTTTTTTGGCTCAAAAAGGAGCATAACTCACAAATAAGATTGGGATTAGCTTTAATTCTGGGAGGGGCTATCGGAAATATTATTGATCGAATCCGTTTTGGAAGCGTTGTTGATTTCTTAGACATTTATGTGGGTCCTTATCATTGGCCGGCTTTCAATGTTGCCGATTCGGCTATTTGTATCGGAGCCTTTTTAATTATTGTTCATCTGTTTTTAAATAAAAAGGAAAATATTCATGCGTAAGTTATTAACACTTTTTTTATGTCTTTTATGTGTGGCTTGTTCCACCAAAAAACCCCCTTTGGATCCAACTCAAATCGTTGATGGAAAATCAATTATTATCCCACCCGAATATGATGTTCTTCCGGATCCCGATATAATCAAACAACAAGAAGAAATGATGAAAGAATTAGGAGAAATGAACAATGACGAATAAACAATCGGAAGCAACTATTTTTGATCAACTTCTGCTTCACACCAAAGAAATAAACACTCTTCATATGAAAGATTTGTTCAAGGCAGATCCGGATCGATACAAAAAATTTCACCTTTCTGCCGCCGGATTATTGTTAGACTATTCGAAAAACAGAATCACCGATAAAACACTGGCTCTTCTGATCAAAATGGCAGAAGAAAGTCATTTAAAGCAAGCGATCACCGATATGTTCACAGGGAAACGGATCAATACAACAGAAAATCGACCTGTTCTTCACATAGCCCTCCGCAATCGGGACAATCACCCTATTCTAGTGGATGGGAAAGATGTTATGCCGGAAATCAACCGTGTTTTGGATAAAATGCACTCTTTTTCTGATAGGATCAGAAACGGATCTTGGCTCGGTGCAACCGGAAAATGCATAACGGATGTCGTTAATATCGGAATCGGCGGTTCTGATTTGGGGCCGAAGATGGCGATTGACGCTTTGTACTACTATAAAACAGAGGCACTCAATTTCCATTTTGTTTCAAATATTGACGGAACGGATATTGTAGAGACATTAAAAAAGTGTCATCCGGAGACAACTCTTTTTATCATCTCATCCAAAACATTTACGACTCAAGAGACATTGACAAATGCCAAAACTGCTCGTTCATGGCTTGTTGAAAAACTCGGAGAAGAAGCTGTTTCAAAACATTTTGTCGCCGTTTCTACAAATATGGAAGGCGTCCGATCTTTCGGAATTGATCCTGAAAATATGTTTGAATTTTGGGATTTTGTCGGTGGACGTTATTCTTTATGGTCAGCCATCGGCTTATCTTTAATGATTGCCATCGGATATGATCGTTTTATCGAAATGTTGGAAGGAGCTCACGAAATGGATAAGCACTTCCAAGAAGCTTCTTTTGATCAAAATATGCCTGTTTTAATGGGATTATTAGGTATCTGGTACACAACTTATTTGGGGGCCGAATCTTACGCTGTTCTTCCCTATGACGAATACCTCTTCCGCCTTCCTTCCTATCTCCAACAACTGGACATGGAAAGTAATGGGAAGTCTGTTAAGAAAAATGGGAAATCAATTGATTATAAAACAGGTCCAATTCTGTTTGGAGTTGCAGGGACAAACGGTCAACATTCATTCTATCAACTCATTCATCAAGGAACGCATCTGATTCCTGCTGATTTCATTGCTCCAATTCATTCTTTAAATGAAACCGGAGATCATCATGATATTTTATTAGCTAATTTTATCGCCCAACCGGAAGCCTTGATGAAAGGAAAAACACCTGATGAATTAAGAGCTGAAGGTGTTAAAGAGGAATTAATTCCCTTTAAATCATTTGATGGAAATCGTCCCAGTAACACTATTTTATTTGATAAAATGACACCTCGTGTTTTAGGAGCTCTCGTCGCTCTATACGAACATAAAGTTTTTGTAGAAGGTGTCATTTGGAACATTGATAGTTTTGATCAATGGGGTGTTGAACTGGGCAAGCAACTCGCAAAAATAATTTTACAAGAATTAAAAAATAAAAATCAAATACTTGATCACGATTCCTCAACCAATACATTAATAAAAATCATTCGTGAAAAACGTCTCAAGTAGGATTATTTTATGACCATTCGAGTTCTTCCGCAAAACCTGATCAATCAAATTGCGGCCGGAGAAGTTGTTGAAAGACCCGCTTCGGCCTTAAAAGAGCTGATTGAAAACGCCATTGATGCCGGCAGTACGCAGATTGACATTAAATTGGCGGATGGCGGAAAAAGTTATTTTTCGGTTTCCGATAACGGTTGTGGCATGACACAAGAAGAGTTGAGCGTTGCGGTTGAGAGACATGCGACAAGTAAACTGGAAGATGAAAATTTATTTAACATTCATTTCTTAGGCTTTCGAGGAGAGGCCCTTCCCTCAATCGGTTCTGTTTCTCATTTAAAAATTATTTCGAGGACAAAAGAAAGTGATTCGGCGTGGTCCATTTCAATTGATGGGGGGAAAAAAAGTGAGCCCGTACCGGACGCTCGAGGGCAAGGAACCACTGTTGAAGTCAGAGACTTATTTTATGCCACACCGGCCAGACTTAAATTTTTAAAATCCCCTCAAACGGAATTGTCCTATATGAAAGAGATTGTGAATCGATTGGCGATGGCATACCCCCACATTGGGTTTTCCTTATCGGATGAAAGAAAAACTCTTTTAAATTATCCAATTAGCAATTCTCTTTTTAAGCGTGTTTCTTCCGTTATCGGAAAATCCTTTGATGAAAACGCCCTACCCCTTCAGACAAATTATGAAGAATTTTCTCTGTCAGGATTTGTAGGCCTTCCGACATATACACGAGCAACCGGAACAGAACAGTATCTTTACGTAAACGGTCGATTTATACGAGATAAAATTTTGATCAGTGCCATTCGAGGAGCCTATCAAGGTCTGATCGGCCATGATACTTATCCGGTTTTAGCGCTTTTTTTGGATGTTCCACCAAAAGAAGTTGATGTTAACGTCCATCCGGCTAAAACAGAGGTTCGATTTAAAGATAGCGGAAAAATTCGTGGATTTTTGATCGGGTCTATTCGCAACACGCTCATGTCACAAGCTCAAAAAACGGCGTCCACACTGGCAACCGAAACATTATCCAAAAGTTATCCGAACATTTTAAAAACACATCCGTTTGAAAAGAACGCATTTACACAAAAAAATCGTTCATCCTATTCCACCAGTTCAAGCTCGTCCGTTCCCGAAATGACGCAAGAAAAAATATCTTTCGGTCAAGCCGGATACGGTGTCAAAACCTCTTATGTCGAGATTCAAAAAGGTTCTATTCACTCTTTTGAATTTCAAGAAAATCCACTTTCAATCGAACAGATGAACCTTTCTCGACAATTTTCACAAGAAAGTCATCAACAAACCGAAATCAAAAAAGATATGGAAACTGATGAGACCGTTTTTCCACCTTTAGGTTTTGCGAAGACACAACTTCATAAAACATACATTGTTTCACAAACAAGAGATAGTATTATTATTGTCGATCAACATGCGGCGCACGAACGTCTCACATATGAAAAATTGTTTCAAGAGGTTCAAAATAATCCCAAAACACAGCTTTTGTTAATTCCTGAAATTATTGATCTGAAGCCTGAAGAAGTAAGTTGTTTAATTGGTAGAGCGGAAGAGCTGAAATCATTTGGTTTTGTTGTCGATCCTTTTGGAGCGGACAGTGTAGCCGTTCGAGAGATTCCGGCATTACTTTATAAAACAGATCTCAAAAAGCTCATTCAAGATTTGGTCGATACGATTAAAGAATATGATGACACGATTGCTCTAAAAGACAGGATCAAAGAAATCTGTGCTCGCATGGCTTGTCATGGATCCATCAGAGCCGGCAGAGATATGACTATTGATGAAATGAATGTCCTTTTACGTCAAATGGAAAGTTGTGGCACCTCTGCACAGTGTATTCACGGAAGACCGACCTACATTGAATTGAAGCTTTCGGATGTTGAGCGGCTATTCGGTCGATCCAAATAAGCATTTACTGAAATCAAAAAGCCGCAATAAAAGAACATCTTTTTGGAAAAAGAAACTGGACTTTTTTTTGCTAATCTTGTATAACTGAGTCACCTTATGGGAAAATAATAAAAAGAAAGGAAAATCATGACTGATAAACCAAAAACAAAAATGTTAGATGGAAATGAAGCAGCTGCTTTAGTTGCTCATAAATTAAACGAAGTTTCAATCATTTACCCGATTACACCTTCTTCTCCGATGGGAGAATGGTCTGACACTTGGGCTGCCGCCGGTGTTAAAAATATTTGGGGAAAGGTTCCAGATGTTTTGGAAATGCAATCTGAAGCCGGTGCCATCGGGGCGGTTCACGGATCTTTGCAAGCCGGATCAATGACAACAACATACACGGCCTCTCAAGGATTACTCTTGATGATTCCAAACATGTTTAAGATCGCCGGTGAATTAACACCGTTTGTCATGCATGTCGCTGCCAGAACGGTTGCAGGACATGCTTTATCCATTTTTGGAGATCACTCAGATGTTATGGCCTGTCGTCAAACGGGTTTTGCCATGTTGGTTTCTAATTCTGTTCAAGAGGCTCAAGACTTTGCGGCGATTGCACAAATGTCAACATTCCTTTCTCGAATTCCGTTTATTCACTTTTTTGACGGGTTCAGAACTTCTCACGAAATTAACAAGATTGACCTTTTGAGTGATGAGGACTTAAAAGCGTTGATGGACGGAATTCCGACCGACTTTACAGTGAACAATGCTCTTAATCCGGAAAATCCGAAGATCAGAGGAACAGCTCAAAATCCAGATGTTTTCTTCCAAATTAAAGAGGCTGCAAACAAATACTACATGGCTTGTCCGAAATATGTTGAAGAAGCCATGAAGAAATTTAAGGAAGTGACGGGACGAGAATATAGTCTTGTCAAATACGCCGGAGCTACGGATGCCGAACACATCATTGTAGCGATGGGATCCTCTGTCGAAACAATAGAAGAGACGGTCAAAGTTCTCAACGCAAACGGTGGAAAATATGGGGTTATCGGCATTCACTTGTATCGTCCCTTCCCAAAAGAAGCTTTCATTGAAGCAATGCCCAAGACTGTTAAATATGTTTCTGTTTTGGATCGAACAAAGGAATCGGGTTCTGTCGGAGAGCCGCTTTATTTGGATGTTGTTTCAACGTTATCTGAAGCAGCCGCACAAGACAAAATTGAAAAAATGCCAAAAGTGTTAGGTGGTCGCTATGGATTATCTTCAAAAGAATTCACACCGGCAATGGTTAAAGCAGTTTTTGAAAATACAACAAAATCTCACTTTACGGTCGGAATTGAAGATGATGTGACAAACTTATCGCTGACATATGACCCGAGTTTTAATATTGAATCTGACAATGTCAGTCGCTCCGTATTCATCGGATTAGGATCTGACGGAACGGTCGGTGCCAATAAAAACTCCATTAAGATCATCGCAGATGACGGAGATTATTATGGTCAAGCCTACTTTGTGTACGATTCCAAAAAATCCGGTGGTATGACAACCTCTCATTTACGTTTTTCAAAAGAACCGATCAAAGCTCCTTATTTAATTGATCAAGCAGATTTTGTCGCATGTCACCATATGCCGTTCTTGTTTAAAACGGATGTTCTGACGTTTGCCAATACAAATGCCGTCTTTTTGTTAAACTGTCCGGAACCGACAGACAAGGTTTGGGATAGCTTGCCGATTGAAGTGCAACAAGAGATTGTCGACAAGAATATTAAGCTCTACGCCATCAATGCTGTAGAAGTTGCCGATAAAACAGGCATGGGACGAAGAATTAACACCATCATGCAAACATGTTTCTTTGCCATTTCCGGTGTTTTACCAAAAGATGAAGCTATTGCTAAAATTAAAAAAGCCATTCAAAAGACTTATGCCAGAAAAGGTCAGGAAATTGTGGATGCCAACATTAAAGCCGTTGATGCCACTTTGGAACACCTGCATGAAATTCCGGTTGGTGAAGTTAATTCCAAACTGCATCGTCAACCGGGTATTCCGGAAAACGCTCCTGAAATCTTAAAGAAAGTGACAGGTCCGATTATTGAAGGTCGAGGAGATCAATTACCGGTCAGTGCTTTTGAATGGACTGCAGACGGGACTTGGCCGACAGACACGGCAAAATATGAAAAACGTCGTATCGCCACTGAAATTCCGGAATGGGATCTAAGTATTTGTATCCAATGCGGAAAATGTTCTTCTGTTTGTCCGCACGCTGCTATCAGAAGCAAAGTCTTCTCTCCTGATTTATTAAAAGACGCCCCGGAAGGATTTAAATGTGCCGATTATAAGGGAAAGGAATTTCCGGGAGAAAAGTGGGTTGTTCAAGTCGCTCCTGAAGATTGTACAGGTTGTTCTTTGTGTACACAAGTTTGTCCGGCTAAGAACAAGCAAGATCCGAGTAAAAAAGCGATCAACATGGTTCCGATCGAAAAACACTTGGATGATGATATCAAGAACTTTGATTTCTTCATGAAATTACCGGATGCCGATCGAGCAAAGTTGAATACAAAGCAGATTAAATCTTTGTCATTATTACGACCGCTCTTTGAGTTCTCCGGTGCTTGTGCCGGTTGTGGTGAAACACCATACGTTAAAATGATGACACAGCTCTTTGGGGATCGTTTGATTGTGGCAAATGCAACAGGATGTTCATCTATTTACGGCGGTAATTTACCGACAACTCCATACGCTAAAAACGAGAATGGTCAAGGGCCGGCTTGGGCTAACTCCTTGTTTGAAGACAATGCCGAATTCGGCTTGGGTATGAGAACAAGTGTTGATTCTAAGACAGTCTTTGCGATTCAATTATTGCAAGAATTATCTGCCGACTTAGGTGATGAACTTGTGACAGCCATTGTCAATGCAGATCAATCAACAGAACAAGGTATTCAAGATCAAAGAAAACGTGTTCAAGAATTAAAGAATAAATTAAAATCTTTGAATACGGATAAAGCAAAACTTTTGCTTGAAAATGCCGATTATCTCCTGAAGAAATCCGTCTGGATTTTGGGCGGAGACGGTTGGGCTTATGATATTGGCTACGGTGGTTTAGATCATGTTTTATATTCCGGAAAGAATGTCAATATCATGGTTATGGATACCGAAGTTTATTCCAACACGGGTGGACAAAGATCAAAAGCGACACCGATCGGCGCTTCGGCTAAATTTGCAATTGCCGGTAGTGAATTGCCCCGTAAAGATCTCGGCATGATTGCCATGTCTTCAGGCGGTGTTTATGTTGCCAGCATTTCTTTGGGAGCTAAAGATATGCATGCTTTACAAGCCATGAATGAGGCAGAATCTTTTGATGGTCCTTCTTTGATCATTGCCTACAGTCACTGTATTTCACATGGATATGATATTGGAAAGCATGGTCTGGAACATCAGAAGTTAGCAGTTGAAACAGGATTATGGCCGTTGTATCGTTTTGATCCGAGACGAGCACAGCAAGGTTTAAATCCATTCCAGTTGGATAGCAAACCGACACGTCCCGTTGCCGAATTTATGGAGCAAGAGACACGCTTTAAGGCTGTTCAACGCGCCAATCCGACTCACTATGAGGAATTGGTCAAGAAAGCTCAAGAGCAAATTGATCAACGCTTCAAACTGTATGAGCGCTTGGCTAAAAACGAAGACTAAAAAAACAACAATCCCCTTCTCAAACGGAAGGGGATTTTTTGTAAACCGAAAACCGCCGGCCTAGCCGGCGGTTCTGCATTAACGCCTGTAAGGCTCAAAGTACCAGCAAACGCCTTAAGGGCGTACAACAATCTGACAGGGCGAAGATGACTTGCTACCCGTAAACGGGTTAAAATCCATTGTTAACTGACTTTGATCTACATCTTCTTTAAATTAGTTTCGGATATACTCAGTCATTTTCTGAGTATTCTTACCTGTCGTATCTACATAATATCTTCGACATTAAAATTCTCGATTCCGACTATCGAAATTTTTCATTTCCCCACCTTTCATATATTGTCGG
>CASECF010000025.1 GCA_949286245.1 uncultured Alphaproteobacteria bacterium | reverse complement strand
GAATCAGTGTTGCCCGTGGCATAAGCCCTTGATTGATAAAAACGGAAATTGTTATTCTTGTGACAACGAGGGGGGCGTCAATGTGACAGGTGTGGAAGAGAATTGTGGTATCTGTTCCAATCGGGAATTATGGGAAAAAAGTGCGTCTAATGTTCAATGTGTGATCCCATGTCCTTCAGATAAACCACTGAGGGGCGATGATGGGAAATGCTATTCGTGTGATCATCCGGATCCGGTTGGTATGGAAATGGCTCAAGTTGAACCTGAACGATGTACATCCGTTTGTCCGAATCGGGTAGCGAGTGGAGGATGGAATCGGCGCTGTTCACTTCCGTGCGGAGAAGGGACATTTACAGGGAGTGATGGAAAGTGTTATTCCTGTGATGATGAGAACACCGTGAGTGTTGGTGGAGTTTCTCATGATGGGTGTGAACGATGTGATAATCGAATACAATCTGGAGGATATTGTCTTATTAACTGTCCTGAGGGAGAAATAAAAGGACTTTCTGGGCTTTGTTATTCATGCGATTATTCAGATCCAATTCATGTGACTAATTCTCTTTTTTGTACAAGTACTTGCCCCAATCGAGTAGCGAATGGGAATGGTGATACCTACTGTTCCTTAATAAGTTGTACCGGAGATACATTTACAGGCTCTGATGGAAAATGTTATTCATGTAATGAAGAAAAAAATGTGAACATAGCAGGAGTTTCTCATGATGGATGTGAACGCTGTAATAATCGGATAAAAGAAGGAAATTATTGTATTTTAAATTGTCCGAAAGGAAAAATAAAAGGTGATGACGGGACTTGTTATCCCTGTGATTATGAAGATCCAATTAAAATCCAAGAAGCTCCCAATTATTGTAGTAATATTTGCCCCAATCGAGTGGCAAACGGATATTGGAATCAATATTGTTCACTACCATGTGAAGATGGATTTTTTACGGATAGAGATGGTAAATGTCATTCTTGTGATGAAGAGAAAAATGTTGGTGTGACTAATGTTTCTCACGGAGGATGTGAGCAATGCCCTGATACGAGAAATCTCTATAATAATCTGTGCACTCCAAAGTGTCCTGGGGATGCTCCCCTCAGAGGCTCGGATAACAAATGCTATCCCTGTGATACGGAAACACGGGTTCCTGTTAATTATATGACGGACGCTTGTTATGAATGTGTCGATCAAAGAAAGCTCGATGGGAACTATTGTGTTTTAAAATAAACTCTTTAAGATCATAAAAAAAAACACTTTTGGGAGCTTTTTGATAAAATGCTTCCTGAAGTTTCAAGGGCAGAAAGGCGATAAGAAAGAAGAGAAAATGAAAAAAGAATGTCGAGACTATTCTTTTACTTATTGTTGCTCTCTTGCTTTTTATTTTTTTCTTTGATTTTTAAAAATACCGTTTTACGCACAAAAAACTCCTTTGCTAAAGTAAGTTAGACGCCCTTGAAAGAGCCTAACAAAAGAAAAGGAGCTTTTTTATGGTGTTTTACATTATATAGGCAGTTTGCTAAATAAAAATCCCCTGTTGAAACAGGGGATTTTATGTATCTTTTCGGATTATCTTGCAAAAAATTCTTTGAGATAGGTCGGTAAATCCGCAACCGCTATTCGCTCTTGCTCCATCGTGTCTCGATTTCTCAATGTCACAGTAGCCGGTTGTTTCTCAATACTCTCAAAATCAACCGTTATGCAAAGCGGTGTTCCGATTTCATCATGACGGCGATAGGCCTTCCCGATGTTTCCGGAATCCTCAAACATCACACGTCCAATACCGATCTTTAACAAGCTGTTTTTGATCTCGTGTGCCATCTTGACAATTTCCGGATGATTGCGTTTTAATGGAATAACGGCGACTTTAACAGGGGCCAAGTGTTTTTTGAGCTTGAGTACCGTACGTGTTTCTCCGCTTGGAAGTGTCTCTTCCGTATAAGCTTCCGTTAAAACAGCCAGTACACCTCGTTCAACTCCTGCTGATGGTTCCACAACAAAGGGAACAAACCATTTTTTTGTTTCGTCATCGAATAAGGCCAGTTTTGCAGAACTTTCTTTGTTTTCGTGAACGTGAGCCGAAATATTTAACTCATCTTGATATCTTGTATGATTTCCTAAATCATAGTCAGTTCGATCCGCAATTCCTTCCAACTCTTCCAAACCATGCGGAAATTCATACTCTAAATCGTATGTTGCTTTCGAGTAGTGAGCTAATTCACTCTCTTCTATGCGATGAACATTGAGCTTCTCCGGATTTAACCCTTGTTCAATCCACCAGTTGATTCGAATGTTTTTCCAGGTTTCCAACCACTCCATATCCGTTCCGGGTTTCACAAAAAATTCCAGCTCCATTTGTTCAAATTCACGAACACGGAAAATGAAATTTCTCGGTGTGATCTCATTTCTGAATGATTTTCCGATTTGAGCAATGCCAAACGGGACCTTTCTGGATGTGGAATCCACAACATTTTTAAATTGTGTAAAAATTGCTTGAGCCGTTTCCGGTCTTAAATATGCAAAGTTATCTCCCCCTTCGATTGGTCCAACCGTTGTTTTAAACATCAAGTTAAACATACGAGGTTCTGTTAGTTCTTTACTCCCACAAACCGGACATTTCCCGTCCTTGATGTGATCCGCTCGAAAACGATTTTTGCACTTCTTACAATCAGTTAACGGATCCGTAAATGTCGCTTCATGACCACTGTATGATAAAACTTTTCTATGTGTTAATATGGCGGCATCCAACCCTTCAATGTCATCTCTTTCATAAATCATGGAACGCCACCAAGCCGATTTTAGATTATTTTTTAACTCAACGCCTAAAGGCCCAAAGTCATAAACCCCCTGCAAGCCCCCGTAAATATCTGCACTTTGAAAAATAAATCCTCGACGCTTGCATAAGGAAACCAATTGATCCATTGTTGTTGCCGGCATGTTTTTTACTCCTTTTATTGCTTCTGTTTATAAAACTCTTTTTATGATTGCCCTTCATTGATTAAAGATTTCCTTATCCTATTCTTTTCCCCTCTAAAAGTCAATGTTTTTTGATTTCTTCAGTCAATCTTTATTTCATTTCATGATCTAAAAAATCTTGAAGAGCCTCATAAAGAGCCGTTTGATTCTCTTCTGTTTTATAATTATGTCCGCAAGAGGGAATTGTAATGATTTTTTTGTGAATATCTCTTAATCTCCCATATAAAGTCTGATTGATCGTTTTAGTAGAAGAAATATCTTTTTCTCCAAAAACGATGAGAGTCGGACATTGTACTTTATGAGCCTCTTCTTCTAAATGATAGGAGAGGGCATCTCGCATATGATCATAAGAAATATAACCACGTTTTTCAGGTCGGTCTTTCCGCTCTTTGTACAGCAATTTTTTTTGTTGCCACTCGGCTAAAAACGCCGTACAATTTTTTTGATAGCTCTCTAAGAGAAATTGTCCGTTGTAAACAATGGAAATTAAAATAAGTCCGCTGACCTCTTTCGGATGCCGGATGGCGTAATAAAGACAACTTCCGGCTCCTAATGAATGTCCGCCTAAAATTAAGGAGCCCTTATAAAACTCTTGTCCCTTGACCCACCCAATAACTGTTTCCAAATCTTCAATAAAACGTGTAAAACAGGCTTTCTCCAAGGGACCATCCGATTCCCCTAATCCGTATCTTGCATCAAAGCAAACAACCACATAACCTTTTTCCAACAGTGCCTGTACGGGAATTTGAATCACGGGTTCTTCTTTGTAGCCTGCCAAACCATGTTCTAAAATCGCAACGGATTGAAGCTCTTCTGTCCTTGGGAAATAAACGGTCACTTTGATTTTTTCAAAGTTAGATGCTGTTATTGTATCTGTTTTTATACTATTCATGTATTTGTTCTTTTTGAGAAAATAAAAAAAGATTAGTCATTTGAGCGTACCTCATACGGCGATTTTGATGATAGAGTTGTTTTAAAATAGGATAAAACGCTTTCGGAATAAACGGATAAACCTTTTTTTGAAGATTAATCGGAACCCCGTACTTCATTTCTGCTAATGCTCCTGTCATGCAGGCAATGGTGTCGCTATCGCCCCCGATCGAAACGGCATTTCGGATGGCGTCTTCAAAATCTTTCGCTTCCAGCGCACAAAGAATTGCTTCCGGAACTGTTTTTGGACAAGAAAAATAAAATTTGTTTGTTGCTCGAATTTCTTCAATCGAACGATGCATATTGTATCCGTATTTTTGTTCTAAAAGATTTTTAATCTCTTTTTCGGATACTCCCGTTCTGAGAGAATGCATCACCGTAATATATGCGCGAACCGCTTTGATACTGTCCGGATGATTGTGTGTTAAACAGGTAATGCGATCTCCCACTTCAATTGCTTTTGCCGTATCTGTAATCAAAAAGGGAACCGGACTGATCCTCATAACACATCCATTCCCTCGACTGCCATAAGGTTCTGCACTTGGATTTAAAAGCCATTCCTCAAAAGAGTGACTGAATCTATTGAGTGGCTTGCCATCTTTTAAGAGGGGTTGACAAAACTCATGGGCTGTGTGTCGAAACCCCCATTCTCGCATTGCTTGAGCCGGATCTTTTTGATTGAGAAGAGAATCTGCAATCGCAATTGTCATAACGGAATCATCCGTTATTCTTGGTTTTTCTTTTGTTCGTGTGTTATTTTCAAAAAGTTGAAACTCTTTTGATCTGATGTTGTTAAATTCATAAATCGAACCAACAATATCACCGAATACGGCACCAAGCATCCCTTGTTTCTCCTTTGAAAAGGGGAAGATATTGCTCTTCCCCTTTTACAACCGTCTCTACTGCTTTTTGACTTTTTTGTAAATACCGTCTTGAGGGTCTTTCTTGAATGTTTCCGTTCCCCATTTATCCCATTTGATTGTGTATGAATCCGGTGTTTTTTCAATAATTGTGGCGTAGTCCAAAATTGATTCCCGATACATCCGATTATTCCCCTCTAAAATCATTGTATCCGTCCAATCCGGATGTTGGAATTGTACCGGAATAGTCATGTCTATTTGCTTTTGATTTGTCTCAAAAATCAATCGTTGTAAAGGATCATAGTTCTTTTTGGCAATGGTGTATCCGATTAAAATGGCAATAAGCATGATTAACAAAATGATAAAAAGCATGAGTTGTTTTTTCATAATTCCTCCTTTTAAAAGTGTTATCTCAATAAGTCTTGGCCAGTATACACGCTTCCGAATGAAAATCAAAGAAAAAATGATTTCTCCTAGAAAGAAAATGGAATCGTTGTTTCAATAAAACCACAATCCAGTGTTTCTAACAGTAAATCTTCGGGATTTAAAGTTATTTTCTCTGAAGAAGTCAACTTATTAGCCAGATAATCGGGGGTATGCCGTGTACGAGGATGGCACCTGAAAACACGAATATTTGTCGGAAGATCAAAGATACCGCCAGATTCCGGCGAATTGTATTTTGTTGGATTCTCATTTGCTTTTTTAAAAAGAGGAGAGGGGTTGGTGTTTTTCTTTATTTGGTTTGAAAGTAGATCCAAATCTAAATTTAGTTTCGAATTCGTCTCATATGGAGTAGAGAGATAAAATTCCGGTTTCTTTTTGAAGGAAACCGATTGGTTTTCTAAAACAGCAGCTACGGAAATAGAAAAAGGTAAAAAAAATAGATATTGAATAAACAAAAAAATAATCATCAGCGAAAAATAAAATATCGCACTAGAAAATAGACCCCGTAAAAAATATGTTCTCTTATTCATGGCTAATTATTCATTTCAGGAATTGTTTTAATTAAATTGTTATACGTTTCAAGACAAAAAACAAGTATAAAAAGTTTCTTTTGTTTAAATAATATCAATCATATTTGTTTTAATGAACGGCTTTGGACTTAAATTGAGCTTGATATAAAGCATTATAAGCTCCTTTTAAATCTAGTAATTCTTGATGTGAGCCTTTTTCAACAATTTTCCCTTCATTGATGACTACAATTAAATCCGCATTTTGAACGGTTGATAGACGGTGTGCAATAATTAAAACCGTCCGGTCTTGCATAAGATTATCGATGGCTTGTTGAACAATTGCTTCCGATTTGTTATCAAGTGACGAGGTCGCCTCATCCAAAATAACGATCGGTGCGTTTTTAATAAACGCTCTGGCAATGGCAACGCGTTGCTTTTGACCGCCGGAAAGCAAAACGCCTCGTTCTCCGATTTGGGTGTCCAACCCCTTGGGGAGCGTTCGAATAAATTCGTCTAAGCAGGCCGAACGAAGCGCTGTTTCTATCTCTTCTTGTGTCGCATTTTCTTTTCCTAATAGAATATTCTCTCGAATCGTTCCCGAAAAAAGAAAATTATCTTGAAACACAACCGCAATCATATCGCGAAGTGAATGAAGAGAGACGTCTCGTATGTCTTGGTTATCGATTGTAATACGACCCTTTGTTAATTCATAAAATCTGGGAAGTAAGTTCACTAACGTTGTTTTCCCACCTCCGGAGTTCCCGACAAATGCTATTTTCTCTCCTTTTTTGATTGTTAAATTAATGTCTTTTAAAACCGACTTATTCGGATAATATCCAAACGTGACGTTTTCATATCTGATTTGATCTTGCAGGGGCTTGGCATGAATGGCTCCTTCTTTTTCTTGAACTTTCATGGGCATGTTTAAAAAATCAAATATTCGTTCAATCGCTAAAAAGGATGTTTGAACGGCCGTAAAATTTTTACCGATATTTTTAATCGGTGTGTATAACATCAAGAGAGATGTAATGAATGCCACAAAATCTCCTGTTGTGATTGTTTGAGATTTGATCAGATAACTTCCGTACCAAATTGTTAAGGCAATCCCGATCGAAATCATAATGTGCATCATCGGAGACAGCCATGCTGTTTTCTGAGTAAATTTTATTGATATTTTAAATACATTGCGCAAAATCTCATTAAACTTCTTCTTTTGATATTCGTCCAAATTATAGGCCGTTATTGTCTTTAGACCTGAAAAGGTTTCATTAAATGTCGTCAGAACAATCCCTCCGGCTATAACGGATCGACTCATCACCTCTTTAATTTTTTGACGAATTCTTGTCAGCGGATAAAGAGAAATACCCAAAACAATGATAGCAATAATCGCCATTTGCCATGCCGTATAAAACAAAACACAAATCAGTGAAAGAGACGAAAAAACTCTTGTTGTAAAAACTTTTAAATTATTTAATAAACCGGCACATGCTGAGTTGGGATCAGAATCACATCTGAAAATAATGGATCCGGAAGAATGTTGATCCGCAAAAGCGGCTTCACATTGAACTAATTTGGCGTAAATCTTCTTCTTAACGGCATTTGTAATTTGACCGCCAACCCATGTGTTTAAATAAGATGAACCGTAATCCAAAAAACTTTGGACAATCGTAAATAAAACGATAAAAAGCGGAATCACATAAAGGGGTAAATTAAAGGGAGTGGCATCTCCTTTTTCCATTATAATCGTATCCATAAATGGCTTTAATGAAAGTGCGATAACTGCATCCAATAAGCCGATCGGAATTGTAATTAAAATAGAGGCCAGTGCACGAACCCAAAACGGTTTTATAAATGGCCACATGCGCTTGTAATTATAAACAAACTGATTCTTCTGTAGAAAATTAAACATTTTTATTCCTTTAATGATGAAATTATTATTAAAAATTTTAGAATTTGTCAAGATAAGAAAGATAAATAGATCCCTTAAAATCAGTATAGCGCTTAAAACGATTGACCTTTTTATCAAAATAATTAACTAAAAATTCTTTTTATGTATATTGCTTTTTTTGACGCTTTGTATACAACAAAAATTGTTTTTGTGTCTCTTTGTTGCCTGTCTTTGTTCATGATGTATTTGACATTCTCTTTATATTCGAAAAGGAAAATTTCGTTGATTTCAAAAAAAATTTTTATTCAGAAAAAATATTCTGTAACAAATTTGAGCCTTGATTTAATTAAGTTTTTAGCCGCTTGCGGAATATTCTTTTTTCATGTTAATCCATCCTATTTCCCTTCCGGATTTTTATTTGTGATTCTCTTTTTTATTATGAGCGGATTTTTGTTCTATCAAAATAAAAATCGATATCGAGACCAACCTTTCCTTAAAATAATTTTGAAGAGAGTCGGAAGTTATTATTTTTATTATCTAATTTCTCTTGTTCTATGGTACTATGTGGCATTTTGGGAGCCGGTCTATATCCCGTTTCAATTAACACTCCGGAATATCCTTAATTATTTACTCTTTCTTCCAATGATCAACCTGTCTCCCGTATTTGGCTCTCAAGTCCTTTGGTTTTTAGGTGTATATACTTTTTTATTTCTTATATTGTTGATCGCCATTAAAATAAAATTACCTCTGACCCCGATCTTCGTGTGTGTATCCTTGCCGATTGTTTTGTTCCTGAGTATATTTTCTCCGCGTGGATCTCCCCTTACAACCCATATCTCTTTCTCCTTTTTAAATCATTTCTCAATTAGTTTGGGCTTTTTGTACGGCATTGCCGGTATCGGATTGGGATGGATATGGGCTGCCCTTTTAAGTAAACTTTCTTTAAATATTTCTGCTTGGCATCAGAAAATAGGATTGGGTGTCGGATTATTCCTTCTTTTTTGTGAGGGAAATAATATTCTTCCTTTCCCTGATGCCTCTATTTACATTGTCTCTCTTTTCTTGCTCTTCTATGACTCTTTGGAAGAAAATACACTTTCTCTTCACTCTGATGTGGCGTCTTTTTTTTCGTGTTTGGGAGCTTTATCGGTGCCGATTTATATTTTCCATTATGATCTGCTGTATTATTTCCAACCAATTGGCTTATTGAGATTTATGCAACAAAATCCAATTGTTTTTTTATTGATTACTTTGCTCTTTTCATTATGTATGTTGGGTCTGAAAAAGAAAATCTCTTTATTTTTACAAAAAATGATAAAATCTTTTTAAATTTTTAGCCTCTTAACAGGTTTTTATTCTTTGAGAAGATACAGAAAAAATTTTTTAACAGTGTTGATTGCTATTCATGTGTTAGTTCCTTTTCAAGAATGCTGAAACAGATGAAACGCTAATCAGTTGGCCTTTGGTTTTTTTCACACTTTTGTAAGGTTCCGTCCGAATTATATAAAATGGCGTCCGAAATAGGCTTGTTCTCTTGAAAAGTAATTTCCAGTCGCAGTTGCCCGTTTTGATAAAAAGATTTAAAGGGACCATCTAAAAAACCGGAGTTGAACGATATTTGAGATTTGAGCCACCCCTCCTTATCATAGAGGTGAATCTCTTTGAGCATGTTGTTTTCGTAAACCTCTAATCCCTTGAGCTCTCCTGTCTCGTAGTAAGAGCGTCCTTGCCCGTTCGCCTTATTGTCCATGTAGGGAATTTCACGAATAAAATGACCTTCCTCGTCATAGGTGCGTTCCATACCTATTTGACGTCCCTTGTCATAAAAAGCCGTCACTTTTATTTCACCCGTTGGATAAAAGAACTTCTTTTCTCCGTCTAAAAAACCATGTCGATATGTTTCAGTGACCGTTAAGTACCCTTGTTGATCGTATAGTTGTGCAATACCGTTTCGAAAATTATTTTTGTAAGGAATAATTTCTTTTATGTTTCCGTTGGGGTAGTATGTTTTAACAGAGCCTGTCAAAATACCCTTTCGATAAGGAAATTCTGATTTGAGTATGCCATTTTCATAGTACTGTTTTGCTGTTCCTTCTATCAAATCATCTTGAAAGGGAAGCTCCTCATAAAGACGACCACTTTTATAATAGCTTTTTGAAATACCGTTCTTTTTCCCATTCTTATATAAAACAGTTGCCATGACTTGATCTGCTTTGTCCAAAATATGATCCACTCCGGTTCCCATTTTTTTTCCTTTATGATTTGTTAAAAGCTTCTCTAGAAAAAAAGGAAAAGGATATGCGGTTGCTGTATACCGAGATAAATCGGAAATATAATTGGTTGTACCATGAGCTTTTTTTTGAGGCTGTCCGTGATGAAAAAATATGACCTGCTTAATTTGACCTGTCGGTGTGTAGATTTTCTTTTCTCCTTCCGATAGACCTTGTGAAACAGGCTCTTCAATAAAAAGAGAACCGGTTTCATAATAAACTTTGATAACGCCGTCGGCTATCCCTTTTTGATATGGAATCTCCGCTAATAATTTATGATTGTAATAGATCTTTACAAGACCCGTAATCGGATTTTCTTTTTGATCATAAACCAGATTGTTGCGAAAATGAATCTCTTCTCTTTTATAAACGGTGACCGGCTCTTCACCCAAAGCCGGAAAAGAAAATATAAAACAACATAAAATGAGTAATAAACATCCCATAGACGATCCCTTTCTTCTTGTGTGGTTATCTTATCCTTTTTTGGGGATCTGTCAAATAAAACTTTGGGTTTATTAATTCGATGCAATAATAATTAACGGAACTTTTATCTCTGATTGTGATAGTCCCCCATGAGAAGCTATGTGATTTTTATCTCCCTGTTGTTTTCCCGTTTGATAGATCAGTTGTTTGGGGCCAGAGGTAATTGCAATAAAATCTCCGATAAAATCAGGAATATCAGAATGCATCATTCCGGGACCCAGTAATCCGGATTTTAAGAACTTATTTCTCGGAAACAATAAAAACTCATCTCCCAAAATTTTGTTGAATTCCGTCTCAAAAGAGGCTTCATATCCCTTTTTAATCCAAAAAGAAACCGATCTGCTTCCATTACTCGGCGGATTTAAAAATAAATTTGTTAGTGTGGAAAACTGATTTAAAACGATATTTTCTTGGATGTCTATTAACCCGTGATCCGCTGTTATGATGAAAAAAGAATCGTGTGTTTTTTGAATCGTCTCTTCCAATAAATGGTTGATCTGGACAATCAATTTATGAACCTCTTCCGAAAAACACCCGTGTTTCCGTGCAGTGAAAATCAGATCCGTCCAATAAACACCAATGAGGTGATCGCCTGTTTCTTCTGTTATTTGAATAACTTGATCCCAAACGGATTGAAAAGAATTTGACCCCTTATTTTGATTGTGAGACGATAATAAAACAGTTTTAATCCCTGTGTGATTTTTAGAAATCTGCTCATAAATAGTTTGATATTTTAAATTACAATCGATCGGAGCATCCATGATCTTTTCGGGTGAAGAAGTCTCTTTTCGAAAAACCGTGTCGATCACACAATCGGACGCTTGAACAGAAGTTATCCATGGTATCAACCCGTGTTCCGAGGGCGTTAATCCCGTATGTAAAGAAATGGTCGTCGTTGGAGAACTTGATGGAAAAACAGAAGAAATACTTTGGAAAAAATGACGCCTTAAAAAAGAATTTTCGTCCAAATGATACTCCAATAGAGATTGAGCCATACCACCTAATGTCACGTGAATAATGTTGCGAGGACCTATCTCGGATAAAAGCTCATTTAATTCTTCAATTCCTTTATGGGGAGAGGCAATATGGTAATAATGTAGCAGAGAATTAGATAAAGAAACAATACTGTGATTGTAATCGGGTGGTAAAATAGAATGTTTCATTAAATCCTCCTTTCATTTTATTTGAAAATATTCTTTATTTTCTGTCAAGGAAAAAAATGTGTATCCTTTGGAATATGATCAATCATAACGAGTTGACAAGATAAAAAATAATACTTATTTCCCCTTATGAGGGGAGGAAATATCGGATGCGACTGCTTTTGATTTTGATTATATTGATTGTCTCTGTTTTTATTGCTTTTTTTCTGCCACCTCTCGGAGCTTATGAAAAGGATCAATTACAAAAAGATCAATATTCTCAGTCCATTTTACCCAAGTCCGTTGTTCTAAACTCAAATCAACCAGCTGTTGATAAGAAAACTCAAAGCTCCTCTCAAAAGGGAGTTGCCGAGCAATCTCTTGAAATTTTGGACACAATGAGCATGGAAGAATACCACTAAACTTGATAATTGAGCAAAAAAGGGGAAGAATTTCATCCCCTTTTTTGAAGAACTTAAAAAAAGAAAATTTCAATCATGATCAGAAACGACCGGAGGCACCTCCGCCTCCGAAACTACCCCCTCCGCCTTGGAAGTGGTCGTCTCCTCCTTTTCCGCCACGGCCTCGACCGATAATCGATAATAAAAGTAAAACCAAATCTAAAACCGCTTGTGCCCTATATCCTTTGGGATGAGACATAATATATAAAAAACCAATAATTCCAAAAATAATTAACGCAAAAATACCGGTTGAATCAGTCGCCGAGCCTGTCTTTAAAGCTGTAGCCGGATTGATGGCCGGTAAATCTGATCCTTTTAATGTGGTTTCAATATCTGTTAGACCGCTTAGAAGGGCTTGATTGTAATTCCCTTCTTTTAAAAAGGGGGTTAATCGCCGAATGATTTGTGCTGATCTGGCGTCTGTCATAACCCCTTCCAGACCGTATCCAACCTCAATGCGAACCCGTCTCTCTGTCGGCGCAATGATCAGTAAAAGACCATTGTCCGTCTCTTTTTGACCAATGCCCCATGATCTGCCCAGTTGATATCCGTATTCCTCAATCTCTTGCCCTTGCAATGATTTGGGAAGAGCAACAACAACTTGTGCTTGTTTAATAGATTGAATCTTTTGTTGCAGCTCTTCTTCCATTTCGGGCGATAGAAGCCCCGCTTCGTCAACAATCGGTCCCGTTAACTTCGGAAAGATAAGTTCTCCCCGTACCGAAAGCGTATACGCAAAAATGAAAAAAACTTGAGCAAGAAATAGAACGTATTTTTTCATTCTGATTAAAAGGAAACCGTCGGAGCTACTTGAGCTTCCGGTTCAATATCAAAAGAAGCTTTGGGTTCCATATCCGAGAAAAGCCGAACAATCCAAATCGTCGGTATTTTACGAATGCGTGTATTAAATGCCTTGACACTATCAATGTAATCTTTACGAGCTACGGCGATTCTATTCTCTGTTCCTTCCAGTTGTGATTGAAGATCTAAAAAGTTTTGATTCGCTTTTAAATCCGGATATCGTTCACTGACAGCCATTAAGCGAGAAAGAGCACTCGATAAGGCAGATTGATTCTTTTGAAATGCTTGAATAGCTGCAACATTGCTTAACATTTCCGGTGAAACAACCGTTTTGGTCGCATTGGCACGAGCTTCAATAACGGCCGATAACGTTTCTTGTTCATGCGAGGCATAACCCTTTACCGTTTGAACTAAATTCGGAATTAAATCAGAGCGCCTTTGGTATTGATTTAAAACTTGTGACCATGAAGCTTTGACGCCTTCATCCATTCCGATCATGCCGTTTAACGTTTTGATCACGCCAATACCGCAAAGTATGACTAATGCAACAATAATTGATAAAATAATCCATCCTTTTTTCATTTTCTTCTCCTTATCTCTTTATCGAATGAACTATAAAAGATATTTTTTCTTTTTGCAAGCGGAATATCTCCATTGCGGCATTTTCAAAAATATGCTATACAAACGTCAAACAATTTCTCTCATGACGTGGAAAGATCAATAAAATGACACAAGAAGAATTAGAACAAATCGCAGCGGTTTTATTGGATACAATTGATCAAAAAAAAGGCTCTGCCAATGAAATTATCAACACATATACCAAAACACATCGGTATATCGAAGGAAGTGACAGACGAGAATTACTTAACTTGGTCTGGTCAACACTTCGGGCTAAAGCCAGATTGAATTACGCTTATCCGAATATGGATACTCTCTCAAAAGTGAGGATTTTACAAAAAAACGGGATCCCCGATGTTCTCAATGCCCCTGACTGGGTGCGTTTTGAAGTTCAAGAATGGTTCTTGGACCATATTCCGGATCCTCAACATGAACTGCCCCCCTTGTTAGATCAAGCTCCGGTTGTGTTAAGAGCCAATGGAAACCGAGAAAAAATCATAGAGCAACTTTTATCAGAGGGAATAAAAGTTCATCCGTGTGCTCGTTCCCCGTTGGGATTGATTTTGGATGAACGATGCGATTTAACAGAAACAAAAGCATATAAAAAAGGATTGATTGAAATTCAGGACGAAGGAGCACAACTTTTGTCTCTTGAAATCGGTGTGAAACCAAAAGATGATGTTTTTGATTTTTGCGCCGGTGCCGGCGGTAAGTCTTTGATCTTTGCCCAAATTATGCAAAATAAAGGATTTATTCAGGCGTATGATGCCTCTTTTAAACGATTAAGCGAACTCTCAAAAAGAGCTTATCGAGCCAAAGCAACGATTATTAAACCTGTTTTTAAATTGCCGGAAACATACAAAAAATTTGATCATGTCGTTGTCGATGCACCTTGTTCCGGAACAGGGACTTGGAGACGATCTCCGGATGGCAGATGGAGTTTGACTTTAAAACAATTGGAAAATATTGTGTCGAAACAAGCCGATATTTTAAATGTGGCCGAACAATACGTTAAGAACGGACATTTCTTGTCTTATATCACATGTTCGTTAACTTTTGATGAAAATGAACGCCAGATAGAGCATTTCATTAAACACCATCCGCGATACCAGATAATTAAGCAAATGCGATTTTCTCCGGCCCGAACACAAACGGATGGTTTTTTCTTGTGTGTTATGCAAAAACGATAACTTATTCAAATATTGTAAAAGCTCAATTATGAATGGTGTATGATTTTTTATTAAAATCAGAAATGAACGTATATGAGAGATAAATAAATTATGCTGGTGTGATCCTGCCTTATGAGAAAAATTCCATCACTCCTAAACCTAATGAATGCATAATTTCCGAAAATTATATTTAAGGCAGACTTAATAGCACAATAGAGTATATAAATTGTGGTGTGCTCTCATATACAAATCATAAT
>CASECF010000024.1 GCA_949286245.1 uncultured Alphaproteobacteria bacterium | reverse complement strand
TTTACACTCGGCCAGACAATCGCTAAAATATTGGTAAGGTGTTGGAAGAATCGTATTATTAAGTTTTACATACCACATAGTTTTTTCCTTTCATAAATAGTGTTTTGCTCATTAACTATTTATATTATGCGGTATATTTTCTTTATTGGGAGCCCCTAAAATGCAACTTGCCAACGACATTTTGCTACGATTTGGAGAGTTTTATATTTTGAATGAATTATCGGATTTCACCTACTTTCTTTCCCTTTTTGAGCTTTTAAACGCATTACTGTATTTGTTGATATTTTCTGCCATATTTTTGCACCATTTTCTTGTAATTTATCAAAAAATTTTTGATATTTCTCATCTTTTCCGCAAACCAGTTCTTTAACTTCTGGCAATGGTTGGCCTGACAACGAATTTTTAACACCATTAACAATGGTGCTTCCAGATAATCTCAAGATAGCCTGACCTTCTTTACTTAATCCTTTTTGAGTGGTATCGTAGCCTAAGAAATTGTGTTGTTCAACTTCTGCACCCATAGATGGTGTCAAAAACATTTCCCCCTGTTTTCCTGGAAAATAACTCAATGCAACTTCATTATTTCCAGACATCCATTGAATTTCTTTTTCAAAATTATTATAATGACTAATTTCATAGTCTTGTGCAGATACAAAAGAAATCATTGTTGACTTTGAAACACCAAGTGGAGCATAAGGAGCATGAGCAACGCAAAGGACTTCTCGTTGAATTTTAGCCTGTTCCTGGGTGGAGTATCCTAATTCTTGCATTTTTGACCGCATTTTTTCTTCCAATTTAAGAAATGTATATGCTCCATGGCAATGTGCCACTATTGTTAACTTACGTATTTTGGCACATGCGTCTTCAATGGATAGGCATTTGCCATTTTTATCACTAATACGTTCTAGAAATACTTTATTAAATAAATCCTCCACATATCGAGGATGCAAAGTATCTTCATTTGGTTGTTTTTTTAATTTTACTGCGCGGTGATGATCTTGCATCAATTTAGTCCGTGCAAGATTGTCGTTAAAAGCAACTGCACGGTCGTCCATTTCACCAAAATCATAAATAGCAGCATAAAGCGAAATGTTTTCTTTGATATTGTGTGTTTCTAACAATTTTTCTAATGACGAAAGGTACCCGTTAGCTCTTTTATCCGAATCTGTCGCATTCCCTCCTAAAAACAATATAGCTGTTTCATCTGACGTTATGCTGTCAATATTTTTAAATCCGTATGGATTATCATCTGTTTTTTCAACCCGTTGACCTATAGATGAACGTGACGTCAATTCATCAATTTTTCCCATTTGCCTATAGGCTGCTTTTTTTGAACTCACACTATTTTGCACATTCTGTAATCCTAACATAAATATTTCATCTATGTTTTCCGTATGAGCATAATTACTGCGTATTTTACCCAAAACCTCATAAGCTTTTTTTAACGAAGATGCATTATGCTTTGAATCAGATATAGTTGAATGTATGATATCTAAGCATTGCGGTATCTTTTTATCATCTATGGGAACAATCTCTCCCAAATTATTATATAAACTGCTAAAATCAGATGTTGCCGATGACTCTTGTAAAATTTTATTCCAAAATACTTCCCTTAAATTTGGTTTTTTCGCATATAATCTTCCGTATGATGATACAAATAAATCTTGAACCTCAGGAGCAAAAGAATTTATTTTTTTTAACATTAAATGAATATCTTCATCATTAGCGCATAAAAGAGCTGTTGTCATGTTACAAACAGCCGGCACGATAAAATTTTTATTATCACCGTTGTAATGTTCCACTTGTGCTGCCGTATAATCAAAAACTGGCTTTGCACATACAGAATTTTGAAGACAAATTGTATTTGCTCCACGTTCAATTAAAATACCTTTATTTTGCCTATGCAGCGTTTCAAATTCTTCTGAAATTTGTGCTTGCGAAAGGTTTTTAGATATTACGGCAAAGGTTTTGGCTGCAGCTGGCAACATATCTGAACTTAATCCTTTTCCTTCAAGCACGCGATAAAAATCCGGCAATAAGGAAACAGCATCTTCTGGAGATTTTTCAGCTTTTTCTTGTAATGTTTTGAATAACTCATAATGTTGACTAAAAGTTAATTTATCTATGTCCTTTATTTCAGAAATTTCGCTCATTATGTCACTCTCCAGTTTTTATAATATGGTATCACGTTGTGATGTTTTTTTCAAATTATTTATGCGAATTTTGGAAACTTGCTTAAATATCAGGATAAATAAGAATTATTGACCAACCTCTAAATTGCGATAAATTTAATTGTATTCAACACAATTTTAATAACTTTGCAAATATTTGCTATTTTTTTATTTTTCTGTTTACTTTTTGCAAATAGAGTTATATATTTAAATAAAGGAGACAGAAATGCTAAACAGACCTTTATATTTAAATCGCCTCATAAGTCTTAAAGATAAACAACTCATTAAGATTATAACCGGTATTCGTCGTTGTGGGAAATCTGCTTTATTTGAGATTTTCCAAGATTATTTGTTGCAAACCGGCGTATCCAAACAACAAATCCAATCTATAAATTTTGAAGAAAATGATAATGAAGATCTGCAAAATTACAAACTCCTTTATCAACATATAAAGAAAAATAAAATCGGGAATAATTATGAAAGACCGTTTCATCACAGAAAAACAGTCTCGTGATGTTGATTTTATAGCAGATATTATAAAGCCAATTCTGGGCAAAATTCATAATATACAGACATGCATGGCAGAGGCTTGTAATTCCTACGTTTATCTGGTAAATGGAAATTTTATTGTTAAATTTGCGAAAGATGATGAAAAATTAAAAAAACTATTACTAGAAAGAGATGTACTGTCATTATTGAAAGGCAAAACGACCTTAAAAATTCCGGAATTTAACATTTTTAAGAATATCTTTACCTTTTCTATTCATGAGATAATTAAGGGAGAAACTTTTCTTAATAGGCACTATCAATGTTTATCAGATATTGACAAAGACAAATTTTGCCAAGATATAGCCCTTTTTATGTACGAATTACACTTAGAGACTCATAGGATGAAAAATTTAAATATTCCTACATTAAAAGGAGTCACTGGCATATATCCAATTGAAAAAATTAAAACTTTTTTTACCTCCTATGCGAACATTTCTCCAGATGAAAAAAGACTAATCCGAAATTTTTGTGATAAATATACAAACACTGATAAAAGATCTATAAGAGTGTTTGGACATTTTGATATTCAACCCAAAAACATTGCTTTTGATTTTGTTCAAAATAAAATCAATGGGATTTTTGATTTTGGAGATTGTGGTTTTTGCAATCCCGCATATGATTTTACCCAATTTGCAATTCGATACAAACCTGAAATTATACATAATGTATTAAAATACTATAAAATGATATCCGGCATAGATTTTAATCTCGAACAAATATTAAAAGATTCTTTGTACCGCATTCTATACTGTTTAATGCGAGATATTGAAGCTAATCGACCTATAAATAAAGGATTAGAAACACTCCGTGAAAAAATATACTCATAAATTATCCCATCTCTTATTTGATCTATAAAAAATAATCCGATAATTGCATAATATCGTGCACCAGTTTTGAAAATATCCTACTTTACTGACTTTTTTGTTAGGCTACCCCTCCCCATACGTTTGACCTTCGGTATCAAAAGCAACATATTGATTTATGAAGATTTTTATGCTAGAATATATCCTATGATAAAGAGGGACATTTTCAGATGGTCGATAACAAAAAACAAGCTGATACCAATATCGTTGTTCCTGAAGAAAAAATAAAATTTCTGACTGAAACACAAATACGGCAACAATTGGAAAATCGGTTTATTATCGGAGAACGGTTGAGTAAACCGGGAGAGTAGACACTTGCTTACGAACTGACAGACCGTA
Organism: uncultured Alphaproteobacteria bacterium; assembly: GCA_949286245.1. Taxonomy (GTDB): domain Bacteria; phylum Pseudomonadota; class Alphaproteobacteria; order CAAHEQ01; family UBA3637; genus CALXPF01. The sequence goes on along the minus strand of CASECF010000024.1, from coordinate 23,694 downwards.
TTTCACAGCAAAAATATGCCCTATTGATTCCCAGACGGGATAAAATTTCATCAGTTGATGAACTCAGCACATACATAAATAAACAAATCAATGCTGAAAAAGCCAGAAAATGGTGTTGTGATGGATACAATGGGAATGTTTTTATTCCTGCTGTTGAAATCAATACCTGTTATCGAATTATGCCCTATGCAGGAAAAGATTTAACAGAGCAAATTTATTCGCAAATTAAGCCACAAGAAAAATTAAAAATAGCTAAAGACTTTGCTCTTTATTTAAATTTTGTTCATCAAAAAAGTTTAAAGAAAGCTGATTTCTTGAAATCACGTTCGAAAACTCAAATTGGGAAAATGAATCTTAAAGATAGATGGTTAGGCTCTTCTAACCCTGAGTTTTCTTTATTTTCACAGGTTCAAAAGTTTAAAAAACATATAGGAAATGCTGATTATAAAGAACTGGAAACAATGTTAAATATATATATTCTAATCGTTCTAAGGAAGATGAAATATGCGTTTTAACTCATGGAGATTTAAGAAATCAAAATGTTTTATACGACTCTCGGACAAAAAGATTGGCTATTATTGACTATGAAGTATCTAGAGTATCTGATATTTACAAGGATTTTTGCCCATATTGTTTTTCAAACTTACCACTGGAATTTTTGAAAGACACAATTTGCTTTTATAATCAAATATCTTCCAAAGAGGAGAAGCCCTTACATATTGATATAGAGAAAGCTAAATTATTTTGGCAGGTTGCTCAATTCTGTGAATTAGCACGATGTGCTCAGGAAACAGGCCCCTTATCTTATGAACAACAGTTGAAAAAATTTAAAGATTTTCAGAAAAAAATTATTTCACTGGAGAAACCAACGAGAACCTCTCCAATAATACAACAAGCCTATTCATTGAAACAAAGATAAAAAAATATTTAACATGTGGATGTAATCGTTTTATTTTATATAGTTTTATTACTTCTACAAAGCACCACTATCTATGGGTTATTTATGGAGTCATAGGAGAGCCTTTACACTTATTTTCAATTTAGCTCAATCAAAAAGGAGAGGCTCATAAAAACCTCTCCCTTGTTGTTATTAAAAAAAATTTAGTTTTATTCGGCTTTATCATCACATTCAATTCGTGCCAGATGAAGATATTCTTTTACCATGTCTCTAATCCAAAAAGTAGCACTTGTGAGAGCCATAGTATTATACATAGTTCCTCCTCTTATAGAGGCAAAATCACTATATTCATACATATCATGAGCAGATGCATAATATGCCTTAACAAGTGTATCAAAATTCTTTTTGGCCTGATCATTATACTTTTTGTAATTTCGATCAAAAAGTTTATTGGCTACAGCAATAGAGCAATCACCAAATTTATAATAAGCCTCATTCATATCTGCTGTTGAGGGAACATCAGGCATTCGAATTTTACAATTAGCCAACTCTTCCTCCAAACCACGAAGAAATACATCTTCTTCTCCCGAACATTTCTCTGGTTCATAAGTATAAGATACTGTTTTTTCTTCTGCTGCAAAAGTCAGTATCGGCAATGACACCATTATTATGAACGATAAAATAAATTTCATTTTAATACTCCTTTTTATTGTCCGTTATAAAATTGAGGATATTTATTTTTTATATAATCGTCAACTCTATTTTTATACAATTTTTCAAATTCTTGAGGATTACTATAATAACTTTTTGTCCGATTATACCACCCATTAATGTTGTTAACATTTTCAAACGGATTTTTATCAACACTTTGAAAATATTTTTCCATCCTTAACTTTACCAAAATATCATTAACTTTAATGGTTTCTTCAGATGTTAAATTATTAACAGCCCGAGCTAATGTATCATTTAACACATAATTTTCATAAAAATACTTTGGAGAAACACCTTTTTGATATCCATAAAAACGATTCATCGCTCTAGATAACATTTTTCCGGAATCTGTTCCTTGGTTAACTTCCGCATCAAAAGTATTTCTAGCTAGCTTTAAATTTTGTAATTTATTTATATTATATCTTTGATAATACATTTCATCCATAATCTGCTTAGCCTGATTGGGGGTTAAATTTTCTATATTTTTTGGGAAATTAAATCCGGTTCTTAATGGGCTATTCCAATTATTGTATTCATTCAAAGCTGTTTGTCTTACACCATAATTAGTGGGTCCGCCTAAATCATTTATTCGATCACTATAGCCTCCTTCATGATTATTCGTTCCTTGATAAATTACATTTCCATCTTTGCCTAGTTCAGAGTAATACACATCATCAAAAATTATATTTGCTTTCACAAAATCATTTGTATCACTCACCGAGTTCGATAAAGAATTTTGAGTGTGTTGATATGGTTGAGAATAAGTACTGAACGAATTTTGTTGAGGAGAGAGAGCGGAGCTTGCATTTAAATTCAAACTTTGCATATTTTCCGGACTAAAAATTGAGCCATTGTTTAAGCTTGAATTTAAAGCACTATTCCTATCCCCAAAAGAATTATTCTGATATTGTTGCCATCTATCCGTCAACTCCTTCAAATTATATCTTGAAGGTGTCGCTGTTTGGTATTGGTTTTTATTCCAAACACTTTGATTTTGATTCTGGTTCTTGCTTCCAAAACCATCGTTCTGTTCTGTTTGAATTAACCCAAAGGTATTCCCCGTATTTTCAAACGGATTATTATTCTCAATATTCCCGTGAATATTTGATCTACCGAACCAGTAGTTATTATCGGGATTTCCCCAAAAGTTTCTCCCTTGTTGAGGATAATTTTCCGTTATCCCTTGATTGTTATAGTCTTGAGTGACTTGGCTTTTCTTGTTTTGTCTTGCAAATTGATATCTCAATTCATCTTGCGTAGAAAAGTCTCTATGATCAACACGATATGTATCAATCTGATTTTGACTGGTTTGATAGCCGAGTGGCGATTTATATTTTTCATAAAAATTCATAAAAAAACTCCCAATATTTAAAAAGTAAAACTGTGTAATTTCTAATTGTTCAATTCTGTGAATTAGCCCAATGTACGCAGGAAAGATGTCTCTTATCGCATGAACAACCATGTGAAAAATTGTTTCACCGAAAAAAACGATCAGAATCTCTCCAATAATACAACGAACCTATTCATCAAAAAAAAGGTCAAAAATAAATTGATCAAGCATTCATATTTCCCTGTTTATCATTCAAAATCACCTCTTCTTGCTGATATTATTTTAAAAACTTTTGTGTAAAATTAATTCGATATAGTATCCCTCATCATTTTAAAAAAGTTCCCTTGAGAACCTTTTATTCCGGACAAAATATGATTGATTTTGATTTTTAATTGAACCCAAAAGAAAAAAGCCGATAGATGACTGATCTATCGGCTTACTTTTACAATACCAAGCATTTAACTTTTAAGAATCTTTTATTTTATTCTCAGAAGTTTTTTCCTCTTGTGCAACATAAACAACTTGTTCCTGTTTCTTTTGAGCTCCCATAATCAATGTCATTAAATTAAGAACAGTCGGGACCAACGGGATGAATCCCAGAAAAATATCAAAAACGGCAGCAATGACCGGTAAAACAGCAACAACCGGTTTTTGAACTTTTTTAGAACGTCTGTACGCAATAAGTATCAGTATCAAGTAATTGATAATAAATACAATATACATGGTCCCCAAACTAAAAGCAGATGATGCTGGGGCAGTATTTTGCAAATTTTCAGCAATAAATACACCTCTCCAAACATAAGTCGGTATCATAAAAAATAAATATGATAATACAAATAGCATGTTATTCCCCCTTCTCTATTTTCTTTTTTAGAAGACAAGTTCACCTATAAAAAATTTCAACTCAAAAGAAAAAATTAAAGTCAAAACATTTAAACCGTTTCAATATGATTTGAGAAATAATTTTTGACTTTTCATAAAATTTAAGTAAAATTGCCCCAATCAGAAACAAAGGAATAATATGTATATACTTATAGCTTTTTTAGCCCCGATTTTACATGCTCTGTCCTGCATCATCGACTCGCATTTTTCTAATCACATTTTTAAAAAAACATCTTCTCTGGTTTTTTACGCTACAATCAGTAATATTGTTCTGATCCCTTTTTTGTTTTTGTTCGGTATTCCGAGCATTCCGCCGATTGATATTTTACTGATTCTATTTTTTATTGCCTTTGTGGAAGTTTTTTATCAAATTCCCTATTATTTAGCTCTTCGCAATATTGATACCTCCATTGTGGTTGCGTTATTTTCTTTAGGCAAAGTTGCCGTTCCTGTTTTGGCTTACTTTATTGTCGATGAAAAATTAAGTATTTCACAATACATCGGTTTCGGATTGATTATTCTTTCCGGTTTTGCACTCAACTTTAACCTCAAAAAACTTCATCTTAACATTGCCTTTTTTCTTATGCTTGTCGTCTCATTGGCTTTATCTCTATCATCCGTCCTTTCAAAATATTCTTTAGGACAAGTTAATTTTGTGACTGTTTTATTTTGGATTTCACTTTTTGCAACTCTTATCACTCTGACGTTTTTAATTCCTTCTCACTCCAGAAATGATATTATTCATTCGTTTCCGGCTTATAAAAAAAGATTTAAGTTTTTTATATTTAATGAATTTCTGACTCAAGGCGGTAGTTTGGCAACAACCATAGCGCTTGTTCATTTGCCCATTTTAATGACAAAATCCATTAGCTCCTCCCAAAGCATTTTCACACTCATAGAAGGATTTTTACTTTATAAATTTTTGGGGAATCGTTTCAAAGAAAACTTTAATAAAAATGACATAATCAAAAAAATAATTTCTTTTACAACGATTATCATCGGCATTTTTATGGTTTTAAAATAAAACCGGATTATGTGTTGATCTGAACAATGGCGTCATAAAGTTCATTGGCACAATTTACATAAACAAGATTTTCAATATCATTTTCTGAATTATAAGACGCCTCAAAACAAATCACTCGAAGAAACGGAGATAATTCCTTAATCTGATAGGGACTATCTTCAACCATGACTTCAATATGATGTTCCAAACAAATTGGTAATTTACTTTTTATCCGATTAAAAATAAGTTGATCATATTCAATATGATACTCTTGAAGCCAGTTTTGAATATACCCTGTCATTTCTTCAAAAGAAATATCACAGTAAGAGAGATCTTTACACCGATTGGTAATAATAAAAATACGATGTCCCTCCTTTTTAAGTTTTCGGATAACGCGATCAATATTCGGACGTGCCGGATGTTCCGTTGAATAGTCCAAAATCATCTCTTTCCAAAAAGCATCTTCAATCCCTTGAGGCACTTCAAATATCTCAGAAATATCTTCCCCTCTTGGGTTAACAGGTTCCTTCTGTAAGTAGAAACGCCCCTTTTCTTTAACAAACTGCTCAAAATCATTTAAAACACCGTCAATATCAAAACCTATATTCATATTTTTCCCTTTGTTATTTATCAATATATTTATTTAGCACTCATATTTTTATCTGAATTCTGAAAAACAAATATTAAACAAAAATATTTATACACTTATTAAAGTAATAAAGAAAGTTTAAAAAAACAGAAAATATCTGAGCATATAAAAATTTGTATAATACTTAGCCAAGAAAAAACAAGATAACTTAGAACTCAATCTAGCACTAAAAAAACATCTAAATCAACAACATTCTTACTTTTATACGAAATCATTTCAGCATACTTAGTGTATAATTATCTAAATCAACATCTAAATTTTACTTTATTTTTACCTTTTTTATCTATAGTACACTCAGTTTAATCATTTTGTTTTTAAGAGGAATAGATGCCAAATTTTTTTTCAACTTATCTCGGACCAAGATTTTTTAATTCAAATAAGAAATTTAAGTATAAACAACCCCTAGATCCTGTTATCAAAAAAATCAAACATAAAGAAGAAGTCTCTTGTTGCCCTCTTTGTTCAGAGAAACGATTTTTGACACTCGGAAAATTTTCGATTGATGAAATTATGGAAATATGGATTGAAAGAGCTCATTTTAATCCGATTTCCAATGTTTACAGACATTGCTATTTAGAAAAAAGACGCTGTTTAAATTGCGGATTATATTTTTATAACTATCATTTACCCGATACCGAACTGCTCTATAAAAACCTGATGAATGCTATTCCTTATTATCCTCAATTTCGGTGGGAATTTGGATTGGCTTCAGCATTTATCGATAAAATAAAACCGCAAAGTTTGATCGACATCGGCGCCGGTATCGGGAATTTTTTGGAGCGTGTTCGTCACATGGTGCCGGAAGTTTATGGGAGTGAATATAACGGAGAAGCAGCTCGAACCTGCCGAAAAAAAGGATTTGTCACTTTTTCAAAAGATATTTCTCAATTAAATAAAAAATTTGATATGGTTTGTGCTTTTGAGGTTTTAGAACATAACTTCGAAAATGAGGAGTTTATGAAAAATTGCCTCAATTTATTAAATTCGGGCGGACATCTCGTTTTCGGCCTTCCCGATCCGGAGGGAATTCTTTCCATCAACGGGTGCGGTTGGCTCAATATTCCGCCTCATCATCAATTGGATTTTTCCTATCAATCATTAGAGTATTTAGCTCAAAAATATAATCTTAAAATTGTTGAATACCAAAAATCAGAATTAAAATACGAACACTATATCAGATATATCCAAAACACAACCGGATTTAAACCGACTGCTCCCGATATCACAGGCTTTTTAGAAATACAAAAGCATTTTACCGGACATACACACTTTATCGCCTTTGAAAAAAAATAACCTATAAAAACACACCCTATTTTTCTATCAGGCTGATACGACAAAATAGATGTTTTAATCCAAAACGATTAAGGCAGAGGAGAGTTTATGATTGGATTTTTTAGACTCTCAGGAGTATTGATCTTTCACGATCGTTCTTTATCTTGACACAATTTATCCCTGCGAGACTTCGTATTTTGAAAAATCTCCTCTTTATACTCATTCGTCCAATACTTCATCATCCACGGATCCAAGATCTATATAAACCGACTTAAAGGGTGAATAGATCCTACTCCCCCCCCAAACTCTCTTGTAAAATAATTTTTGAAACGCAGGGCACTTAACGACGAGGGGATCTTTTTTGCGCCATTTGAGTATAAGCTGATACCCGAGCCCGTTGTTGTTCCTGCATTTTCAAAAATCTTTTTAATTTTTGAATATTCATTACTCCGGTCACCCGAATGGTTGGGCCGAGTAAAGCGCTTTCTCGAACAACTGTCGGAATATTTGCCTTTCTTAATTGCTCCGTAATAAAGTTAATCTCTTGTGAAGATAAACCCTTAACAGGTAGCCGATCAATCATTTCGCCCCCCATTGTTCGGGCTGTTTTCCAATTTCTGTCATCAAGCCAAAATAATGCGGAAGACTGCTGTTGATATTTTTGAGGATTTTCTAAAGCAAGCGGTTTTTGAGATTTAGGATCAGTCTTATATCTATCAACCTGAATACCTAAAAAGGGATCGGCTTTCCCCGAATCATTATACGTTTTTCTGTTCCAAGCACTGATATAACGACCGTACGCATCCTGATCATTCCCATACATGACATATAAGCTGTTGGAAATACGACGATCCTTATTGATATTTTTTGAGGGATCTTTCAGAGCCATGTGAGGCTGAATCCCATAAGAGCGCAAACTTTTTTCTATCTCAGGAATGATACGAGACCAATTTTCAGTACCTGTGTCATAAAAAACAATCGTTTTTCCTTGTTGATCTTTATTACAATTCACGCCTTTGGCAAGAACCTTAAATAAAGGACAATGATGTTTAAAGGCAATCTGTGAAATTAAGTTAAATCCTTTTTCTAAATCCCGCTCATCAATAGAAACATAAAATTTCCAACCGGTATGTTTTTCGGCTAAGGAAGGACTTTTTTCGAGCAGATAAAAATCCCCTATACGATAAGAATGGTAGGTATCGAGCTCTGCCGAATGGAATGATCTGGGCAAGACTGTTTCGTTCATAAAATTATATGGATTATTCTCAAATGACATTTGACCTCTTGTTGAATAAAAACAGTTCTCTTTTATTTTATCACATCTATTTATTTTTGTGAATCTTTTTATTGATGGTCAGGATACAATCCGTTTATGCCTTCATCCACTCAATGGCTAATCATTTTAAACAAATTGATCAAGCATCATTTTTTTGCCTCAATTCAAGACTTCGTTTTGTAAAAATCTCTCGTATCTGTTTTTGGGTCTCATCATTTTGCGAATATGCCTTAATAACACGATAAACTTTCTTTAACTTTTCATAATCATCTATCGCTTTACTTTCTAAGACACACCCTAATGCATTTAATTTTTGAAGCTCTTGAAATAAAACACCGGATTTTTTCTCGTCCGTCAATTCTTCATATGATTTTTGAGATAAAACAGATAATTGTCTTGTACGCAATTGCTCTTTGTCAGCCTGTCTTCCCTTTTTATTCTGTTTTGCCTTCATTCCCAAAATAAAAACATCCGTTCTGTCAAAAAGATATTCAGCATAGTCTGTGGCTTCCTTTCCCTTGTTATCTTTTATCCAAAAATTAGCCCCCCACGAGCTTAAATATGATAACGCTTTTTTGTTTTTATTCATAACGGCATAAATTGTAGCAGTCCGTCCATAGTTATCCTGTTCATCCACATCTACACCCAATTCACATAATTTTATAATAAGATCAGCCCCTTCCGAACAATTGGTTGCCGCCATCAACACGGTAGATCCATCTGTTAATTTAGAATCAATATCGGCTCCTCTTTGGAGCAATATATCAGCAACATTCATCTGACCAAAAAAGGCCGCAATTGCTAATGGTGTTTCCCCTTCGGGGCCTCGCACATTAACATCACCGCCATGATCCAATAAATATTCAATAACCTCTCCCGATCCACCCAAAGAGGCATAATGTAAAGCACTTCTTCCATGCGTATCTTTTGAATTGATATCCATCCCTTGTTCATGTAAGTATCGAACAATATCCAAGTGCCCTTCTTGGGACGCATAGGCACACATCATCGCCGCTTCCAAATCATCTATTTGGACCGACTTTTTGTGATGTTCCATTAAACATTTGACAATCTCAAGTCGCCCCTGTGAACAAGCTATCGGAAGTATCGGCACTCCATTTTTCAATTCTATGTCAATATCTACCAAATTTCGATCACAGCAATATTGAACAACATTCAAGTCACCCTTTTCGACCGCATAGACAAAAAATGTTTTCCCTAAGCAGTCTTTTTTATGAATATCGGCTCCCTTTTCTATCAAATATTTAACAATGGAAAAACGCCCCTCCAAAGTGGCCACCATTAAAGGGGTCAATCCTTTATTATCTTGCAAATCAATATCCATTCCGAGTTTCAATAACAGAGAAATAAAACTCTTCTCTCCGTATTTAACAAAAAATAGTAGAGATTTATTCAATAAATTTTTCAACATACCCAATCTTTCCAATCTTAATTAAATTTCAAGGATATGCCCACCCAATAGACATATTTGCCATTCTCAGATAAAAATACACAATATCTTTATATTGCAGTTAATGTGACCTCATTGTCAAATAAAATCTTATTTTGTTCTCAACCATTCTAGCGTACATGTTGAAAAGAGGATCTTAAGAAAGAGCTTGGTTTAATCTTTGGTTCTTGCTTACTTACTTTCTTGGAGTTTAAATAACCAATAATGCTTTTGTTTCCTCCGATTTTAGCGTAATCTAAAACACTCTGATGGTCTATATCCTTTACCTCACAATCAGCTCCGTGTTCTATTAAAAGATTAAAGATATCTACATTCCCTCCTACGGCAGCATACATCAAAGCTGTTCGTCCACATGTATCTTTCATTTCTATATCGGCTCCATTTCGGATCAAAGCTTCGGCAAAAAGTGTATCCCCACGAGAAGATGCTACCATTAACAATGTCTCTCCATCTTCAAATGAGGGTTCATTAAGGTATCCGATATAAGGCAGAATTGCATCCATCATTTTTGGATTTTCAGAAGCGGCGAGATAATCCAAAATATCTTGCCCAAATTCATCTGCTACCTCCAAATCAACACCGTTCCTCAAAAGAATATTGGCTGCCTCCAACCGTCCGAATTCAACCGCCATCAATAGAGCTGTCCGACCATCCTTGGCCTTTTGATCCGGATCAATACGCACATTCTTTAAAAGTTCATTCAGAATCTCCGTATTTCCAAAATAGGCTGCAATCATTAGAGGAGTATACCCATCCTTATCCGAAATATTCGGATTCGAATGATACTTCAGCAACGCTCTGACCAAATCAGGATTTCTCATCTGAGTGGCATATATCAGGCTGGTTTTACCGACATTATCTTGAATATCCGGATTTGCTCCATATTCTAACAATATGTTTGCAGTCTGCAAATTACCGGATAAAATAGCGTGTGTCAGCAGTGTCATTCCTTCATTGTCTTGAATATTCAAATCAATATCGGGTGATTTTTTAAGATATCTCTCCAATTTTTCCTCAGATCCCGAATCTAAAAGTCTCATTAAGGGTGTCAATCCATTTTTATCTTGTTCATTCGGATTTGTATTCAAACAAACAAGAGCATTGTCTTTTTCGACAGATCCTTCCATGGTTTTGTTTTCTGCTTGAGAAACCGCTACAAAATACCATGCTTCCCCCATCAAAAAAACAGTCGCATATAAAAGATATTTTTTATTAAATATTTTCTTAAAAGTCGATTGCATCTCCAACACTATCCTTTCACAACATAAAAAATCCACTATCGGCTGATGAGTGTATACCCAATCAAATATTTTGTCAATGTTTTTTTAGAAAGAATATATCCTAAAGTCTGTAAAAAGTCATATTGAAACTCAGGGAAAAACATCTCATATATCCTATTGGATATAGGGAAAAGCGCATGAAAAAATATATGATACTATCAATCGGGGCTATATTGGGAGGATGCTCTTTTAATACCGCTCTTTATCAAAATCCAACAGGCGAGATGATTTATGAGGTTCGGTGTCAAACTTTAGGAAAGTGCTATCAACGTGCGAATGATCAGTGCTCTGGGAGTTTTGAAATTCTTGATAAAATAATCGATACGGAAAACGACACCATTCCCATTCAAATCATCTATAAGTGTCATCCATAGATAAAGAGGAGAATGTTAATTCTCCTCTTTTTGAGACTGATAAAAGATCCAACCACCGGCATAACTCACGACATTTGTAAATCCGTTTTGCATTAAAATACGAGCCACAACATAACTGGTATATCCTTTAAAGCAATGGATCAAAAGGGGTTTATCCTTAGGGAGTTCATTCATCCGTTGACGAATTTGAGGTGCTGGTATATTGATGGCTCCCGGAACATGTTCTCTTTCATATGCAATCTGAGGGCGGACATCCACTACCGTCATCTTTTCAAAATCCATATTAAATGTCGGGTGAACCAATCCTTGTAATGCATTTTCAATCGCCATCCCCATCAGGTTAATCGGATCTTTGGCACTTGAATAAGGCGGCGCATAGCAAAGCTCCGCATCTCTTAAATCCGCAACCGTTCCATTTAAACGCATGATGGTAGCAATAACATCTATTCGTTTATCAACACCTTCTTTTCCGATTGCCTGAGCCCCCAAAATACGCCCTTCTCGATTATACAACACCTTGAGTGTCAATGATTCCGCATTGGGATAATATCCGGCATGTGAATGAGAGATAACAATCATCTTTTCATACTCTATTTGTTTGCTCTGAAGCTGCTTTTCATTATTACCCGTAAACGCTACCGTCAAATCAAAGACCTTCACAATGCCCGTTCCCTGACTCCCGCAATAAGGATACGGATTGATATGAGCAATATGATCCGCAATCAAACGCCCTTGTCGATTCGCCGGACCGGCTAAAGCGATTATGGTCTGATCTTTCGAAACAAAATCCTGTACGGCAACATTATCTCCGCATGCATAAATATCCGGAAAATTTGTTTGCATATATTCATTCGTTATAACCGCCCTTCGATCATTTAAGGAAATACCGGCACGTGCCATCAATTCTGTTTCCGGACGCGTTCCTATAGATAAAACAGCCATCTCTCCCGAGATCTCGCGACCTGATTGCAAAAGAACTCCATTTGAAGTCATTTCTTTTAATCCATCATTCAGATACAAAGAAATCCCTTTTTCTTTCATTTTTTTATGGATTATCTTGACCATGTCAGAATCCAAAGGCACTAAGACCTGTGGAGCCTGTTCGATTAAACTGACTTTAATCCCTAATTCGGACAAGTTTTCAATAATTTCCATACCGACAAAACCACCCCCGACAACGACTGCCGTTTTCGGTTTATGGGTTTCGATAAATGACTTAATTTGATCGGCATCTTTTAAATTTTTCAAAACAAAACAAGGGAGCTGATCCATTCCTTTTATCGGAGGAATAACGGGTTTAGCGCCCAATGCCAAAACAAGCTTATCGTATTCAAAAATATCACCGGCTTGCGTTTTGATCTGTTTTTGATGGGGATTGATTTCAACGATCTCCGTATTCAAATAAACCTGTATATTAAAAACATTCTTAAAAAAATCAGGAGAGGCAACCTGCATTTGAGCGCGATCAGAAATAACATTTCCGATATAATAAGGAAGTCCGCAACTGGCAATAGATGTTTCATTTGTTTTTTCAAAAATTATAATTTCGGCTTTTTCATCCAATCGTCTCATTCGAGCAGCAAAACTAGATCCTGCCGCTCCACCTCCAACAACCAATATTTTCATAGAAAACTCCTTTTATTTTTTTTCTTTTATCCTATAAAAAATCTCATTTTATTGCAAGAAAATAAAAATTCTATATTGTTCTTCAAAAGATGCATTATATACATCTCCTTTTCTAAAAGAGTTCCCTTCTATTCGTCTGATAAAAAATAATATCTTTCACTTGACGAATATAAACTTTAAGATATAATGGAACAAAACAAAAAGGATTTTTTTATGAAAATATTTCTAACAACGTTGATTTTATTTTTTGTTATTAAAGGAATCGCGTATATTCTTTTCCCGAACTTTATTCAATCTTGTTGCCAACGTCTTATGGATGCACCTATTCCTCAGCTCCGTACATTTGGATGGATTTTGGTTTTAACCAGTTTTGTTTTTTGGATGAGTTTCGTACGACATATGTTATAGGATGATGTTATAAGAAAAATAAAAATCTAGCTAAAGCACATATAAGTTTTACTGATTTTATTTTCATACCACACCACGTGTATAATGCGTTGTTTTCTGCATTCAACCCCCCCCGCGTAAAACGCAGGGTTCTTCTTTAACGGGTATAAAACTAATAGTGTCGGCAAACGCCTTAAGGACGTATGACGGTTTGACAGGGCGAAGATGACTTGCTACTCTCGTAAATGGGTCAAAATCCATTGTTAACTGACTTTGCTCTGCGTCTTCTTTAAGTTGATTTCTAATATACTCGGCCATTTTTTGAGTATTCTTTCCTGTCGTATCTACGTAATATCCTCGACACCAAAATTCTCGATTCCGATATCGAAATTTTAATTTTTCTACTGCTCCTATATTGTCGGACTCCTTTTACCTTTGAGATAACCCATAACCGAACTTATCGAAAGTTTTGTGGGTATTTCTATTAACATGTGAACATGATCACTGCAGACCTCTGCTTCTTTTATGCCTATTCCTGTCCATCGACATCATTCTCTTACAAGATACTCTATTTCCAGATGCCCCCCGTAAAAGGGTTTTCTACGATATTTTGATGCGAAAAAAACATGATATTTGCAATGTCATGTTGTGTGTGCTATTGTATGTGTGTTCATAAAAAAACTCCTTTGCTTTTATTAGACTTTCGTCTGACCGTCTAACTTACTGTAGCAAAGGAGTTTTTTACCTGTAAAGCTCTAAGCTTTTCGGAACCACCGGCCTAGCCGGTAGTTTTCTTTTTACAAAAAAAACGATCCTCCAAGACCGTTTTTTTTGAATGTATTCTTGAGTCAAGAACTAAAAATGTAAGGGACACTCCTTTAGTTCTTCACTTTCCTTCATCAAATCCTGAATTTCTTTAGAAGCTTTTTTAACAGGGGCATTCACGCCGGGACCGGCAACACACCCCCCCATACAAGCCATAACCTCTACCAAATTTCCGTCTGCTTTTTTGTTTTTAGCATACATTTTTAACTGTTTAAACGTTTCTTTATTGATTCCGTTAATAGCAACAGGGCAGACATCACACGTCTTTAAAGACTGAACTGCGGCAGCCACACCACCAGAAAGAGGGAACCCTCTACCTTGTTTGGAAGCAGGTTGATGCTCAATCGGTTCACAATCGGCCGGAACAATATTCAAGGCCTCAAACAAAGCTTCTATTTCTTTGTTATTCAAAACATAATCAACAAACTCGTCCAGACATCCCTCGTCTCTTTTTGCCATGCAAGGGCCGATAAAAACGCTAACACAATCCGGATCTTCTTTCTTAAGCAACTCAGCCGTATAATGCATCGGGGTCCCCGTATCCGAGACGTACTCTCTCAATTCCGGAATATGCTTTCTGACCAGAGTAAAATAGGCAGGGCAACAAGATGTTGTCATAAAGGGAGCCCCTTTTTCCAATCGTTCCGCAAGCTCTTTTGCCTCATTACAGGTTGTGATATCAGCCCCGATTGCTACTTCTACGGCATCCGAGAATCCGGCTTTACAAAAAGCGGATAAAATCTGACCAACAGGCAATCCATTAAACTGCCCCATAATAGCAGGTGCCAACATCGCAATCACACGCTTACCCTTTTTTATCTCAGTCAACACATCAATAATCTGACTGCGTGTCATGACCGCCCCAAACGGACAGGCAGAAGCGCACTGACCACAGGCAATACACTTGTCATGATTGATGACAGCCGTTCCCTCGGTATCTTTTTGAATGGCACCAACCGGACACACATCCATACAAGGTGCACTTCGTTTAACAATGGCTCCATAAGGACAAGATTTTGCACAAATACCACACTTTTTGCATTTTTCTTGGTTGATATGCGAATGGCCATCAATAAATTCAATAGCTCCGAACGGACAACTCGTACAAGGTCGCGCCAAACAGCCCTGACAGGCAGGTGTCACCAAATACTCATTATTGACACATTTATTACAAGCGACCTTTGAAATACTTAAGGCCGGTCCTTGACAAGAACATCGCTCGACCGCCTCTTTTGAACTTTCGGATAAAGAACAAGAAGGAGCATCATCCGCATTGACCAAATCCCCTTCGGCAGCTTGGCAACGCGATTTCTCAATGGCTCTTAATTCATCAAGAGAATATTTAACACCGGAGATGGGTTCTGAAATAAGATTCTCTGGAATTTTTTCAATCTCCTCAGAAAAATTATTGCTGTAAAAAGCTTTAATAACTTGAACCAGTGTTTTATGCTCAAACTCTTGTACAAAATCTTGTCGTGGCATTTATTTTTCCTATTCTTCTACAATTTCGTCTTTATGTTGTTCAATAAAGTTTTCCAACCAATGGATATTATATTGACCATCAATAAACTCCGGATCTGTAATAATCTTTTGATGTAACGGGATCGTAGTTTTAATTCCTTCGATCACAAACTCTTCCAAAGCCCGACGTAATCGCATTAAAACACCGTTTCTTGTTCGCCCGTGAACAATCAATTTGGCAACCATACTATCATAATTGGGCGGAACCTTATAGCCGGCATACATACCGGAATCAACGCGCACATCCAATCCACCCGGAACATGCCAAGCGCCTATTTGACCGGGGCACGGAATAAATGTACGAGGATCTTCCGCATTGATACGACACTCAATCGCATACCCGTTCATCCGAATATCTTCTTGCTTATAGCCTAAAAGGCCACCGCTTGAGACTCGGATCTGATCTCGAACGATATCAACGCCCGTCACCATTTCCGTAATCGGATGCTCCACCTGAACCCGCGTGTTCATTTCCAAGAAATAGAATTGACCATCCTCATACAAGAACTCGATCGTTCCAACATTGGTGTATCCGATATGAGCCATAGCTTTTGAAGCGATTTCACCGATCTTTCGTCTTTGCTCCGGATTAAGAGCGGGAGACGGGCATTCTTCCAAAACCTTTTGATGATTCCGTTGCAAAGAGCAATCTCGTTCTCCCAAATAAACAACATTTCCGTAATTATCGGCGATAATTTGAATCTCAATATGCCGTGGTTTTTGCAAGTATTTTTCGATATAAACCACATCACTTGCAAAAGAACTTCTGGCTTCGTTTTTAGCTAAGGTGAACGCATCAGCCATTTCAGAAGCGTTATGGGCCACTTTCATCCCCTTTCCACCACCGCCTGCAGCAGCCTTCACAATAACGGGATATCCGATTTTCTCTCCCCACATCAAGGCTTCATCAACGGTCTTTACATCTCCGTCCGACCCTGGGACGACCGGCAATCCGGACTCAATAGCGGCTCTTTTAGCCGTCACCTTATCACCCATCAAACGAATCATTTCCGGTTTGGGTCCGATAAACGTCATTCCGTGTAATTCCACCATCTCAGCAAAATCAGCATTTTCCGACAAAAACCCATATCCGGGGTGAATGGCATCGGCCCCCGTTATCATGGCCGCCGAAATAATAGCTGCTTTATTTAAGTATGAATCTTTTGCCGGAGCCGGTCCGATACAAACAGCTTCATCGGCTAACCGCACATGCATGGCATTAGCATCAGCGGTCGAATGAACGGCAACAGTTTTAATTCCCATTTCACGACAAGCGCGATGAATTCGCAATGCAATTTCGCCTCGATTGGCAATCAATACTTTTTCAAACATAAATTATTCCACGCTAAATAAGGGTTGATTATATTCAACAGGAGAACCGTTTTCGACCAAAACAGCCGTAATCGTTCCGGCTTTCGTAGACTTAATCGGGTTAAATGTTTTCATAGCTTCAATCAAACAAACCGTCTGGCCGACAGAAACTTTATCTCCAACTTTAACAAAAGCGGGAGAAGATGGATCTTTTGACAAATAAACAACACCGACCATCGGAGATACAATATTGTTTTCAGCCTTAACGACCGGTTTGTTTTCGGGAGCAACGGGAACCGGATGTACATCGGGAACGACCGGCATCGGATGGGACGATACAACAGCCAACTCTCCGGCTCGATGTTCATGTCTTGGTCCGACCACCCGAATATGGACTCCCTCCGATTCATAATCGATTTCCGACAAATTATTTGCATGCAATAATTCAGCCAACTCGCGAATAGCGTCTTTTTGTTCTTTATCCATTTTATTTCCCTCTTTTTCAACAATAACTTTTTCTAGTTTTACCTGATTTTTTGAGAAATTGCAAGATGAAAAAGAAAGAAACTTTTATGACATAAAAAAAATAGTCTGATTTTCTTTTTTTTAATATAATTTTTATATTTTTTTATAGATTTTTAGAGAAAAAACATCTATCATGTTTCGCATGAAAGCATCCAAACTCAGTCAAATTTATGAAGCTTTTTTAAGCACCGAACGAAATGCTCGTCAAATTCGATCAAAACAAAACGAATTGATCGCCTCCAACAAAGCCGGCTTAGAACTCTTCGGAGAGAAAGAAAATCCTTTTTCGTTTTTAAAAGAAACATCGCAGACAACCAGCCTTCAGAAATTAGTTGATGCCTATTGTACGGGCACACCGATAGAAATTGAAATTCAAGCACAAGATCGCATTTATCAGATTGAGCTCAAAAAATTTGCAGATTATCTTCTGATTTGTGCAAATGATCGAACATCGGATTTTAAATTGCAAAGGAGTTTAGAAAATCAACTTGACTTTTTTCGTCATGTTTTAAGTTCTTTCACGGAACCGGTTTATCTAACGGATCAAGACGGAAATTTAATTTATGTCAATCAGGCCTTTTGTACACTAACGGGAATCTCTTTTCAAGAAGCATTAAAATCTTCATTAAACTCTTTTATCTCGGATAATCCTCTTTCTTTTGAAGGGGTTTTTGAAGGCGTTTCCATCGTTAAAACAAATACGGGTCATCTGTCACTGTTTATTCGTCAAAAGCCTTTTGAAACCAACAACTGTCTGTATTTTTACGGATCATTTCAAAAATATGTTCCGCCGGCCCTTTCGACAGAACTGGAGTTATTTCAAGAATCGCCTATTCCTGCTGTTATCATCGAATCGAGTGAATATAAAATTATTCGAGTAAACGGTTCTTTTATGAACATGCTTCGTCAAAAAGAAAACTCATTCGAGCAAAAAGATTTTCTTTCTCTATTTTCCGAAACGACACGAGATAATTTAGCCAATAAGCTCACCCGCCTTTTAAACGGGACAACAAAAAACGAACGAATTGAGCTTATTCTTTCTCCCGAATACGGCAACAAGTCTTTCAATGCATTCATTGGATTTACCACGTCTCAAAAGGAAAGTTTTATTATCTATTTAATCGATGCCAGTGAACGAAAAAATTTAGAGATGCAATTTGCTCATGCTCAAAAAATGCAAGCCATGGGACAATTGGCCGGAGGCGTTGCTCACGATTTTAATAACTTACTGACCGCCATTATCGGATACTGTGATTTAATTCTCCAAAATCGAGATATAAAAGACCCCTCCTTCTTGGATATTTTACAAATAAAAGGAAATGCGAATAAAGCAGCCGGATTGGTCGGGCAGCTTCTCACCTTTTCGAGAAAGCAACCCAGTCAAATTCAAACCATTAACTTTCATGATGCGTTTGTAGATATTTCTGCTCTTTTACAACGCAGTATTGCTCCTTTTGTCACACTTAAAACAGAGTTAAAACGCAATTTGGGATCCGTTAAAATAGATCCAAATCAACTGACACAAATTTTTTTGAATTTGGCCGTCAATGCTAAAGATGCGATGACAAAAGGTGGAAGTTTAAAAATTACAGCCTCAAAAGAAATTCTTAAAAAAGCAAAACCGTGCGGAAACGACATGCTTCCGGCAGGACAGTATATTAAAGTTGTTGTCGCCGATAACGGGAACGGGATATCGGCCGAACATCTGCCTCATATTTTTGAGCCGTTTTTTACAACAAAAGAAGGGAAAACCGGATCGGGAACGGGTCTCGGACTATCTACCGTATATGGCATTATCAAAGGAATCGGCGGTTCCATATCGGTCGATAGTGAAAAAGGAATCGGAACAACTTTTATTTTGTATTTGCCAAGATACGACGACAAGCCGACCGAAAAAGCAGAAGCCACCCCCATTCGCAAAGCATTTACCCCCCTTCAAACCTACACAATCTTATTGGTGGATGATGAAGACAGCGTTCGGTTGGTCTCTGCTCGTGTTTTAAGGAATAAAGGATTTCAAGTGATCGAATCTGCCAATGCCGAGCAAGCTCTTGAAGAGCTTCAAAACAATAAATCAATAGATCTTTTAATTACAGATATGATTATGCCGGGGATGGACGGAGAAACTCTTATCAAAATGGTCAAACAGGCCTTCCCCGAGATAAGAGCCATTTTAATGTCCGGATATTCGGAAGATTTTGCCAGACATGGATCAACCGAACATCAAGATTTTGATTTCTTAGCCAAACCTTTTGAATTAAATCAACTATTGAATACCGTTGAAAAAGCAATTGAAAAAAATAGAGAATAACGATCAATCAGAGTCTTCATGAAGAGCCAGATTTTCCAATTGATGAATACGATCTCGCAATTTTGCCGCCTCTTCAAAATTAAGATTTTCCGCTTCTTTTTTCATTTTCTTCCTTAGTTTTTCAAGTGTTTCGGATAAATTATTGATAATTTCAACGGTTTGTTTTTCATTTTTAGTTTCATTCAATTCACCGAAATCTTGAATTAAATCAGGAATATCCTTTTTTATTCCTTGGGGTACAATACCGTGTGTTTGATTAAATTCACTTTGTTTTGTTCGTCTTCGTTGCGTTTCTCCGACTGCGGTCTCAATTGATTTGGTTATTTTATCTGCATATAAAATAACACGACCATTCACGTTTCTGGCAGCTCGACCGATTGTTTGGATCAGAGAAGTGGTTGATCTCAAAAAACCCTCTTTATCAGCATCCAAAATAGCGACCAATTCAACTTCCGGAATGTCTAATCCCTCACGGAGCAGGTTAATACCGACTAAAACATCAAATGTTCCCAATCTTAAATCGCGAATAATTTGAATTCGTTCCAACGTATCGATATCCGAATGCATATATCGGACTTTGATTCCGTTATCCATTAAATATTCCGTTAAATCTTCCGCCATTTTCTTTGTTAACGTTGTCACCAGAACACGATTTCCACGACTTACAACCTCACGACATTCGGCCATCAAATCTTCAACCTGATGGGCAACCGGACGAATAATACACTCCGGATCCAATAATCCTGTCGGTCGGATAATTTGTTCCGTATAAACCCCTTTTGTTTGATCCAATTCAAAAGGGCCAGGAGTTGCCGAAACAAAGATCGTTCGAGGGCGCATTTTATTCCACTCTTCAAACTTTAACGGTCTATTATCTAAACAACTGGGCAAACGAAACCCATATTCTGACAAGGTTGATTTTCTGGAAAAATCTCCCCGATACATACCCCCTATTTGAGGAATGGTCACATGACTTTCATCTACAAAGAGCAAGGCATCTTCCGGAAGATACTCAAACAAAGTCGGTGGCGCTTCTCCTGCTTTCCGGCCTGTTAAATGTCTGGAATAATTTTCAATTCCTTTGCATGATCCGGTTGTCTCCAGCATTTCTAAATCATATCTGGTCCGAGATGCCAAGCGCTGTGCTTCCAAAAGTTGTCCGCTTTCATTATAATAGTTCAATCGATCTTTCAATTCAGTCTTAATAGTTTTAATGGCCTGAGATAAAGCCGGTCTTGGTGTCACATAGTGACTGGCAGGGAAAACGGTAATTTCCGAAAGAGAAATTTTTTTCTGTCCCGTTAATGGATCAAACTCATGAATAGCCTCAATTTCATCGCCGAAAAATAAAACTCTCCAAGCTAAATCTTCATAGTGTGACGGGAATATATCCAACACATCCCCATTGATTCGAAAAGTTCCCCGTTCAAAAGCTAAATCATTTCTTTTATATTGCAATTCAGCCAATTTTTTCGACAACTCTCGCATATCGAGACTTTCTCCTTTTTTCAGAGAAAACGCCATGGATGAATAGGATTCGGCATCTCCGAGACCATAAATACAAGAAACGGAAGAAACGATAATAACATCTCTTCTTTCCAAGATATGACGTGTTGCCGAATGCCTTAGTCGATCAATTTGTTCATTAATGGCCGAATCTTTTTCGATATAGGTATCCGTTTTTGGAATGTACGCTTCCGGTTGATAATAATCATAATATGAAACAAAATACTCGACGGCATTATGCGGGAAAAAAGCCTTCATTTCGGCATAAAGCTGAGCCGCCAATGTTTTGTTATGAGCTAAAATCAAGGCCGGACGTTGAATTTCTTGTATGACATGAGCCATGGTAAATGTTTTTCCGGATCCGGTAATACCCAACAAAACCTGATTTTGTTGTCCTGATCTTAATCCGTCTACCAATTCTTGAATTGCCTGAGGTTGATCTCCGGCCGGTTGATAATCGGAAACCAACCGAAATCCTGCATCTCCTTTTAAAATCGGCTTTTCATACAAGGGTATCATCTTTTTCTCCTGTTTATGACATAATATTGTGTATCAATACAAATTTGTCAAATGAGAAGTATTAAAAACAGCAAGAATCTATTCCTTTCTTTTTCGTCTCTTTTTAGATTTTGAAGATGATTTTTTCGTCGAAAGAGACAAAGAATGGTCAATTGGAACAGGAGATAGATCTTTTTTCTGATCGTGTAAAGAGCATTCGTTCTTCTCTTTTAAATTCTTATTTTCTTTCTTAAGCGGAACATGTGTCATTTCTTGCCTCAAAACCTGAAGTCCCTCTTTTAAATCAGAAAAAACATCCTTAAACCGCACCTGCGGTTTACCGGAAGAACGTAATCGGACAAATATATCCGTTAAGAAAATGCCTGTCGCCAAATATGCCGATAACAGGGGAACATTTTGTTTTGTTGACAAGGCACCGAGAGAAACAAATAATAAATTCATAAAAAAGACATAAGATAGCACCTTTTGAGGCATGGCACTGAGTCTCAACGCCCGCTCGATCAAAAAGGAATCACCAAACACGACTTGTTTTCTGATTGAGATCAAGCTCAAAATAATCACGATTAACACCTCCATAAGAGGATAAGCTAAAAAAATCGGCAGAGCCGAAAAACCACCCGAAGAGGCAATCCAAACACAAAAAAATCCTGTAATATAAGCAAGATAGGACGTCACCGAAGATCCCAACAAGAAAAATCCGGATACCTTTAAATAAACTGTTGAAGCCAACAACAAAACAACAAACAACAAAATAACATAATGTAAGTCCGGAATTTTTGAAAAAACAAAGAAAAAGCCCAAAAATAATGAAAAGAACAAGATCATTCCCATAAAAGGAATTCTCTCAAATATCCGCATTAAAAATACAAATAAAAACCAACCGATCGCAGCAATCGGATACCAGAGAATCGATAAATCATGTTCAACAAAAAATGAGGGAGGCGGTAAAAGTAAAGATCCCAAAAAACAAAGTAAAAAGAGTAAAATTAAACCACTTTTTTTTGAAAAACCGATCTGTTCATTCAAAAGAGGAATTCCCAACCCCAAGGTAAGCAATACAAGAACGATAAAATCTGTATGTTCTTGAAAGGGATACAAACAAAATGCCACACCCAATAATGCCGAAAAAGGGAAAAAAAGTCCTAAAATAAATGATCTGTATTCTGCAAAATAAACAGGGGCATCGCCAACGCCTTTGGAGCCGTTTAACAAAATCAAAAACAAGGAGGTACCGCCGATCAAAAAACAAGTCGGTATAAAAAACATAAAAAAGATACGAAGTAAGAAATCACCGCTCGATTGCACCAACATAACCGCAACGGCTGTCAAGCATAAAATTAAAAAAAAGTATCTCAAATAACGCATAAAGCCCCCTTCTTACAAGTTATCAGACAAAAAACCGGCTTTATGTCATCCGGTTTTAATGATCAAGCCTTGTGTCTGAACGCAATTCGACCTTTTGTCAAATCATAGGGGGTCATTTCAATTTCAACCTTATCACCCACCATAACCCGAATGCGAAATTTTCTCATTTTTCCGGAGGTGTGCGCTAATATTTCATGTCCGTTCTCTAATTTGACTCGAAACATCGCATTCGGTAAAGCTTCCGTAACGGTACCGGTAAACTGCAAAACTTCCTCTTTTGCCATAAATACTCCTTGTTATAAATATTAAACGCGGGTATTCTATCATTTTTTTACAAAAATGCAAGAAAAATAATCTTTTATTTCATGATTTTATAAAACATTTCTTTGTTTCCGAGATATATTCAAAAATATTTTTGTCTTTTTCATCACATTAGCTCAATTATGAATGGTGTATGATTTTTTATTAAAATCAGAAATGAACGTATATGAGAGATAAATAAAATTATGCCGGTGTGATCCTGCCTTATGAGAAAAATTCCATCACTCCTAAACCTAATGAATGCATAATTTCCGAAAATTATATTTAAGGCAGACTTAATAGCACAATAGAGTATATAAATTGTGGTGTGCTCTCATATACAAATCATAAT
>CASECF010000023.1 GCA_949286245.1 uncultured Alphaproteobacteria bacterium | reverse complement strand
AGAATTTTTGAGGCTTTTGTTTTATCTAAATTTTGAAAAAATAAAACAACTAACAAACAGCTAATAATCAAAAAATTCAAAAGAGGTTTTTTAGTTATTTTTTATTTATTCTTTACTTTTATTTTATTTGTGTATAGAGTTTGTCGCTTTAGAAGAGATTTTATCTCTCCTTTTTTATTGATTAGTCATCTTTGGTTTGAACCGTAGTATCGGATGAATGGAATATATTTTCTATATTTCTTTCCGTATCAAAAAATTTCGGAATTGAGCGCCAGAGAATACTCTTGAATTTGTCTTATTTTGATACAAAAAAGGAGCTCTGAGGAGCCCCTTTTTTATTTGTTCTGCTGCAACCTAGTTAACAGCGTCTTTTAAACCTTTACCGGCACGGAATTTGGGTTGTTTAGAAGCCGGAATCTTAATCTCGGCACCTGTTCTCGGATTGCGTCCTTTTGTGGCAGCACGTTTTGTGACTGCAAATGTACCGAAGTTAGTGACACGAACTTCATCACCTTTCTTTAATGCTTTTGAAACAACTTCAATAAACGCTTCCAAAGCTTTAGAAGCATCAGCTTTTGTTAAACCGGCTTCTTTAGCAACCGCGTCAACTAATTCTTGTTTATTCATCGTAAACTCCTTTTAATAATTTTTAGGTTTGCAGCAAGGATCTTTCCTTACTCCCTTTATCTAACGATTGTTTATCCATCTTGTCAATAAACTTTTTTTAAAAAAGCCTCTAAAACCTTTATTTTTTGCATTTTTTTTATGGAAAAACAACCTTAAGGCGATATACAATAATAGATTGATTACTAAAAATAGAAAAACAACAAATACTTTGGAATAAGTTCCATTCCGTTTAATTTTTTAATAGATTCGATTGGTAAACTTTATGAGATTCTCTTTTACCTCTTTTTTAAAAAGCGTTTTGGAGTGAAACGCTTTTGAATAGTTTAATTCTTTTGTTATTCTTCTTTTTTATTTTTATCCTCATCTTCTTTTAGGGGCTTAAGCGGTTTTCTGAGTGCGTATTTAAGGACTTCTTCCGCTTTTGAAACCGGAATAATCTCAAGCCCACTCTTGACATTGTCAGGGATTTCTTCCAAATCCTTTACGTTTTCTTGAGGAATTAAAACCCGTTTAATTCCGGCTCTTAAAGCGGCTAATAATTTTTCTCTGAGCCCCCCGATCGGTAAAACATGGCCTCTTAAGGTGATCTCTCCTGTCATGGCGATATCTTTGCAAACGGGATTTCCCGTAAATGCCGAAACAATAGAAGTCATCATTGCAATTCCTGCGGAAGGACCGTCTTTTGGGGTAGCTCCCTCCGGAACATGAACATGCAAATCATGTGCCTCAAAAGATTTTGTCGGAATCCCAAATTGTTGATGTCTGGCTCGAATATAAGAATGAGCGGCTTCTACCGATTCTTTCATAACATCTCCTAATTGTCCCGTTAGTGAAACCTTTCCTTTCCCCGGCATTGTAATTGCCTCTATGGATAGAATTTCACCCCCCACCTCTGTCCAAGCTAATCCCGTTGTTGTGCCGACTTGATCTTCTTTTTCGGCAACACCAAAAGAATATTTCGGAATTCCAACGTATTTCTTAAGATTTTCCGGTGTCACGATAACAGACAAGACGGTCGTATCCGTTTGGATCTCTTTAACAACTTTTCTCGCAATATTCGCAATTTGTCGATCTAAATTCCGAACACCGGATTCTCTCGTATATCGTCTGATCAACTCTAATAATGCCTCATCCGTAATTGTTAATTCTTTTTCATTTAATCCGGTTGCGTCCAATTGCTTTTTAATTAAATGCTGCTTTGCTATTTGAACTTTTTCATCTTCCGTATAACCGGATAATTCAATAATCTCCATTCGGTCTAACAAGGGACGTGGCATTTTTAACGTATTGGCCGTTGTAATAAACATCACGTTGGATAAATCATAATCCACATCGAGATAATGATCATTAAATGTTGTGTTTTGTTCCGGATCCAAAACCTCCAATAAGGCGGCTGAGGGATCATCTCGATGATCGCAGGCTAATTTATCAATTTCATCCAGCAAAAAGAGAGGGTTAATCGTCTTGGCTTTCTTCATGCTTTGGATAATCTTGCCGGGGAGGGCTCCGATATAAGTTCGACGATGCCCTCGAATTTCAGCTTCATCCCGAACACCACCCAATGAGGCGCGCACAAAATGACGTCCCGTCGCTCGTGCAATCGATTTCCCCAAAGAGGTTTTTCCAACTCCCGGAGGTCCGACAAAACACAAGATGGATCCTTTTAAACAGTTTGTTCTCTTTTGAACCGCTAAAAATTCCAAAATACGCTCTTTGACCTTTTTGAGCCCATAATGGTCTTCATCCAAAATTTTTTGAGCTTCAATTAAATCCGTTTGTAATTTTGACTTCTGTTTCCATGGAATACTGATTAACCAATCCAGATAGTTTCGAATAACGGCTGCATCCGCTGACATCGAGCTCATAGATTTTAACTTCTTTAACTCATTTAAAGCTTTTTCTTGAGCATCTTTGGACATACCCGCTTTTTTTATTTTTTTCTCTAGCTCTTTAATCTCATCTGCCTCATCAGAATCTCCCAATTCTTTTTGAATGGCCTTCATTTGCTCATTTAAATAATATTCTCGTTGACTCTTTTCCATTTGGCGTTTGACACGTTTGCGAATCTTTCGTTCGACTTGTAAAACACCAATCTCTTTTTCCATTTCCGAAAAAAGTAATTCTAAACGAGAGGCTAAAGAATTTGTTTCTAATATCTTTTGCTTTTGTTCCACTTTCAAAAATAAATGTGTGGCAATAATATCCGCCAATTTTTCAGGATCTTTTACCTGATCAATCGCAACCAAAACCTCCGGTCCGATTCGTTTGTTCAGACGGACATAGTTCTCAAATTGCTCAAAAACGGATCGCATCAGAGCTTCGATTTCACTTTCTCGCTCTTTTTTATCAATAAGCGGTTCTGCATGTGCTTCAAAAAAAGAGGTGTTTTGTGTCCATTCAATGACTTCAGCCCGTGCTACCCCTTCTGCTAAAATTTTGACGGTTCCGTCAGGTAATTTTAAAAGTTGCAAAATATTGGCGAGTGTCCCAATCCGATACAAGTCACCTGTATACGGCGTGTCGACAAGAGCATCTGTTTGTGCAATCAATAAAATTTGCTTGTTATTTGACATCGCATTTTCAAGAGCCGCAATCGACTTATCTCGCCCCACAAATAGGGGAACAACAACATGGGGAAACACAATAATGTCCCTTAACGGTAAAACCGGATAAATCCCATTTTGAAAACTCGATTCAGTCATTGAAATGTTCCTTCATTTAAAAAAAATGGCTCTGCATAACTAATTATGTTATATATATGTGTTTCTCGTCAAAAAGTAAAGTATTAGGCAACTGTTTTTTTTGTATCGGAATAAATAAAGACTGGTTCACTCTTCTTTTCCACCGTCTCTTCGTCAATAATAACTTCTTTTAAATCCGGCATCCCCGGTAATTCATACATCAAGTCCAATAACAGATTTTCCATAATGGAACGAAGACCTCGGGCCCCCGTATTTCTCTCCAAAGCCTTTTGGGCGATCGCCTTATAGGCTCCTTCCGTAAAGGTCAGTTGCACATTTTCCATTTGGAAAAGAGATTGATATTGCTTGACCAAGGCGTTTTTAGGCTCGGTTAAAATTTTGATCAAGGCGGTTTCATCTAAATCTTCCAAACTGACAACAACCGGCAATCGACCGATGAACTCCGGAATCAATCCGTATTTCAATAGATCCGTTGGTTCCAATTTTTCAAGAAGTTCACCTGTTTTGAGACCCTCTTTATCTTTTACGTCCGCTCCAAAACCAACTGAATAGGAGGCTTCTCTTCTTTCAATGACTTTCTCAAGTCCGGCAAAAGCCCCGCCACAAATAAATAATATATGTTGCGTATTAACTTGAATATACTCTTGATTTGGATGCTTCCGCCCCCCTTGTGGCGGTAAAGAGGCAACCGTTCCTTCAATCATTTTTAAAAGTGCTTGTTGGACTCCTTCTCCCGAAACATCTCGTGTGACGGAGGGACTGTCCGATTTGCGAGAAATTTTATCGATTTCGTCAATATAGATAATGCCTCGTTCCGCTTTGGAAACATCGTAGTTGGCATTTTGCAACAATTTTAAAACAACATTTTCAACGTCTTCACCGACATATCCTGCTTCTGTTAATGTTGTGGC
Organism: uncultured Alphaproteobacteria bacterium; assembly: GCA_949286245.1. Taxonomy (GTDB): domain Bacteria; phylum Pseudomonadota; class Alphaproteobacteria; order CAAHEQ01; family UBA3637; genus CALXPF01. The sequence continues at coordinate 20,389 of CASECF010000023.1, read as the reverse complement.
ATCGGCAATTGCAAACGGTACATCCAAAATGCGAGCCAGTGTTTTGGCTAAAAGCGTTTTTCCCGATCCTGTCGGCCCCAATAAAAGAACATTGGATTTGTCTAATTCAACCTCTCCTTTTTTCTCCTTGGCATTTAAACGCTTATAATGATTATATACCGCAACGGATAAAACTTTCTTCGCTTTGTCTTGTCCGATCACATATTGATCTAAAATTTCCCGAATTTCTTTGGGGGTCTTTAAAACGGCGGTTGGTTCTGACGAAGAGGAGCTCTCTTCTGAATTCGTTGCCTCGTCTTTTAAAATCCCATTGCATAATTCGATACATTCATCACAGATAAAAACCGTCTCTTCTTGACCATCTTTGGTCAGATAAGTCTTTCCGGCAACCAGCTTCCGAACTTCATTTTGCGATTTGTTGCAAAATGAACACTTCAACTCTCTTTCTTTGGTTTTATCTGCTGACATTGGTTCCTCCCTTTATTCCGGCTTTGTTTTGATCACATCATCAATCAAGCCAAAATCCTTCGCTTCTTCCGCTGTCATAAAATTATCTCGCTCCATCGCCTTTTCAATGACAGACAGCTTTTGACCCGTTTGCTCAACATAAATATTATTTAAGCGTGCTTTAATCGCTAAAATCTCTTTCGCATGAATTTCAATATCTGTCGCTTGACCTTGAAACCCTCCGGAAGGTTGATGGATCATAACGCGCGCATTGGGTAATGCAAATCGCCGTCCCTTTGTACCGCAACAGAGTAAAAGACTCCCCATAGAGGCGGCTTGTCCCATCACAACCGTCGATACCGGACACTTGATATAATTCATTGTATCCAATATCGCCAATCCCGATGTGACAACTCCGCCCGGAGAGTTAATGTAAAACGAAATTTCCTTCTTGGGATTCTCCGCTTCCAAAAATAGTAATTGGGCACAAATCAAACTCGCTACTTCATCGTTGACTTCTCCCGTCAAAAAAACAATTCGTTCTTTTAAAAGACGAGAATATATGTCAAATGCTCTTTCTCCACGACCCGTTTGTTCAACAACGGTCGGAACCAAAGTATTCATTGACGGAGCCAAAAAACGTGTCTGCATGATTGTACCCCTTTATGTTCTTATTTTTTGGAATCCGGATCGTAGGCATACAGCTCATCGACCGAAACTTTCTTTTCGTTGAGCTTAACCAATCCCAAAATAAAGTCAACAACCTTCTCTTCAAAAAGAGGTGCTTTTAATGAATCCAAAGCTTGAGGATTTTTCTGATAATATTCAAAAACAATCTTCTCTTGTCCCGGATAACGACGAGCTTCTGCCGCAAGGGCCTTCGTCAAATCTTCTTGAGACAGCGTAATCTTGTTCTCATTGGCGATTTCCGCTAAAAGTAATCCCAATCGAACACGACGCTCCGCTATTGAGCGGTACTCTTTTTTCAGGTCTTCTTCTGACTTGTTTTTCTCGTCTTCATCTAATTGATTGTTCTTTTTGGCATCTTCAAATTGTTTCCAAATTGCCTCAAATTCCAAATTGACCATTCCTTGCGGAACATCAAAGTCATGCGTAGCTGCCAAAGCATCCAATAAAGAACGTTTTGTATGCATGCGAGAGACGTTTTGATACTCTTTTTCGAGCTCTGTTTTAATCATCTCTTTCAGCTTTTCCAACGTTTCCATCCCAAAGAGTTTCGCAAACTCATCATTGATTTCCGGATCTTTAAAACGGCGTAATTCCTTTATATCAACTTTGAACAATGCTTTTTTGGAGGCCAATTCTTTGGCGTGATAATTATCGGGGAACGTGACATTAACATCCACCGTTGAGCCGATTTCTTTGCCTGTCAGCTGATCTTCAAATCCGGGGATGAAAGTATTAGATCCCAAATCTAAATAATAGTCTTTTCCGTTTCCACCTTTAAATTCTTTCCCATCAATGGAACCAACAAAGTCAATAACGATAATATCACCCGTTTTTGTCGGACGCTTTTCATCAACCGGTTCTGTTGTTTTTTTGGTTGCTGCCAACTTTTCGATCGCCTTTGTAATCTCGGTGTCTGTCACTTCTGTTGTTAATTTTTGAACTTCAAGTGATTTTAAATCGGCCGGTTTAATTTCCGGTAAGGCTTCGACATCAATCTTAAATTCAATATCTTTTCCATCTTCGAACTTTGTGATTTCAAGTTTAGGACGAAGCGCCGGACGAATGTTGTTCTCTTTAAATGTTTTTTCTGTTTGCTCTTGAATCAAATCATCCAAAACTTCTCCTTTAACGGCGTTTTCGTATTTTGATTTGATTAAAGAAAGAGGGGCTTGCCCCGGTCGAAACCCTTGTATTTTAGCTTCTTTACGAACTTCTTCCAACTTCTTTGCCATTTTGTCGGCAAACTCTTGTGCGGCAATTGTGACGGTAAATGAATGTTCTAACTTATTTTTTGTCATTTCTTATTCCTTTTACATTAAACTCTGGTGCGGACGAAGAGACTCGAACTCTTACGCTTTTGGCAACGGCTTCTAAGACCGTCGTGTCTACCATTCCACCACGTCCGCAAACATGTTGCGGTATATATAACACATCCTTTATAAAAAATAAAGTCTTTTGTTCTGTTTTGGAATAAAACTTTTTATTTTTGATCTTTTTTTGGAAAATTGACAAAGATAAAAATAGAAAAAATAATAAATTACCATCGTTATTTTAAATTATTCCGGAAAGAAAAAATTTAAAAAGATGATCCGTTCAGACAGAATCTCCCTTAAAACAACTCCCTTAAAGGATTTTCGTTGAAAAATGGGGAAAAATATGTTATCCTCCCCGCAAAATTAAAGAAGAAGGATATGGGATGACGGCTTTAACATCAGTTGTGCAAAAAAGAAGAACGTTTGCGATTATTTCTCATCCGGATGCCGGTAAAACGACTTTAACGGAAAAACTTTTACTGTTCGGGGGTGCCATCAATCAAGCAGGAGCTGTTAAAGCTCGAGGTGAAAACAGGCGGGCTCGGTCCGATTGGATGAAGGTGGAGCAGGAACGGGGAATTTCCGTCGCTTCTTCCGTTATGAGCTTTGAATACGGTGGCTGTTCTTTTAATTTGTTGGATACGCCGGGACATGAAGATTTCTCGGAAGATACCTATCGTGTGTTAACGGCCGTCGATTCGGTGGTGATGGTTATTGATTGTGCTAAGGGAATCGAAGCACAAACCAAAAAATTATTTGAAGTTTGTCGTTTGAGAGATATTCCGATTATTACCTTCATTAACAAATTGGATCGAGACGGACAAGATCCTTTTGCTCTGTTGGAAGAAATTGAGCAAACGTTGGCGTTAGACGTTTCTCCCGCCGTTTGGCCAATCGGAATGGGGCGAGACTTTAAAGGATGTTTTGATTTAAGACATGATCGCTTGAATCTCATGAATAAAATGACAGATAAGTCTGTTCTTCCGACCGTGGGTGTCGTGATCAACGGACTTGAGGATCCGGCGTTGGATCAATCCATTCCGCTTGATTTGGCACGGAAATTGCGTGAGGATGTCGAAATGGTGCGGGCATTATGTCCTTCTTTTGATCGAGACGCTTATTTAAATGGATCTATGTCTCCTGTTTTTTTTGGTTCTGCCGTTAATAATTTCGGCGTTCGTGAGTTGTTAGATGCTTTGGTTGATTTTGCTCCGTCTCCAAGACCTCAGAAAACGGCCGAAAGAGTCGTTCAGCCGGATGAAGAAAAAGTCTCCGGATTCGTTTTTAAAATTCAAGCGAATATGGATCCAAAGCATAGGGATCGAATTGCGTTTATGCGGGTTTGTTCGGGACACTTTAAGCGAGGAATGAAATTATTGCATTCCAGATCTCAAAAGCAGATGATTTTACACAATCCGGTTATGTTCTTGGCTCAGGACCGTGAGGTGGCCGAAGAGGCTTTTGCCGGAGATATTATCGGCTTGCCTAATCATGGCGGAATGCGAATTGGCGATTCTTTTACGGAAGGAGAGGTCTTGACTTTCAGAGGAATTCCGTCCTTTGCTCCGGAACTGCTTAAAAAAGTAAGATCCGTTGATCCCTTGAAGGCAAAACATTTGGGACGAGCCTTGGATCAAATTGCCGAAGAGGGGGGGGCAAGTGTTTTTAAACCCCTTCATGGATTTGAATGGATTGTCGGTGTTGTTGGGGCTTTACAGTTTGAGGTGTTGGCTGATCGGGTTCGAACCGAGTTTGATGTCCCCGTTGTTTTTGAGCCGACATCCTATTACACAGCTCGTTGGGTTCAAGGAGAAACGTCAGATATTAAACGATTTATCGATGCCAATCAGATGACGATGGCCGAAGATCACGACGGAGATCCCGTCTTTTTAGCTCGAAACGCATGGCATCTTGGAAAGGCAGAAGAAGATTTTCCGATGATTCGGTTTTTAAAAATAAAAGAATAACGACTTTTCCGATAAAATTTTAAACCGTCTTTTTCCGCTTTGTTCAAATTGGAAGAGGACGGTTTTTGCTGAGGGTTGTTTTGACCTGATGTTCTTAAATACATTTTGAGTGATGGGGAAAAAAGAAATGTTCCGTTGTTTTATCGGGCGGAATCATAAGATAGCATAAAAGTAAAGGTCAGATCGGTATTTTGTTGGGTTATGGGTGTGTCGCAAGGGGGGATGGGACGATCGGGCGTGAGATAATGCAGGTCATGGGCGTGTCGCAAGGGGGGATGGGACGATCGGGTGTGAGATAATGCAGGTCATGGGCGTGTCGCAAGGGGAACGGGACGATCGGGTGTGAGACAACGCAGGTCATGGGTGTGTCGCAAGGGGGACGGGACGATCGGGCGTGAGAGAACGCAGGTCATGGGCGTGTCGCAAGGAGGACGGGACGATCGGGCGTGAGAGAACGCAGGTCATGGGTGTGTCGCAAGGGGGGATGGGACGATCGGGCGTGAGAGAACGCAGGTCATGGGTGTGTCGCAAGGGGGACGGGACGATCGGGCGTGAGAGAACGTAGGTCATGGGCGTGTCGCAAGGGAGAATGATCGGGGCGTGAGACAACGCAGGTCATGGGTGTGTCGCAAGGAGAATGATCGATGCTTATTTCTCGTCAGAATATGTGCCAAAAGAGGTTCACAAGAGTGTGTAAACGTCATTTTGTCGAGACGGATTTATCTCGGATATCAAATAGGTGAAAAGTGTTGTGTCAGGCGGTATAGCGTAGACCGTCAAACGTGTTGCAAACGGGACATCCGGCAGACCATTCGTGCTGTGTATGATTGCAGTTGCTACAAATAAAAACAGCTGATTTTTCGGTCGCTTCCATTGCTTTTTCTTCCCATTTTTTTGCGGTTGCTTCATGATGCCAACCGGCTCTTTCTACATGAGCCATCATCAGAGCCGCTTGTTCCGTCAGGGGATATGTTTGCATATATACGTCCAGATGTTCTTTGGCCAGTCCCCACATTTCGGCGCCCATGGCAGAATCGGCCAGAGCCAATAATGAGAGTTTTGCGGTTGGATTTTTTGAAACAAGTTTTTCGACCCATTTTATTTGTTTGGCCGGTGTTTCTTCTTTAATTACTTTTTTAAATGCCAGATATGTATCCCAGCAGGGCGTTTCTTTCCACGACTGCATTAAAATATCTTTTGCTTTTGACGGATTTTTTTGAGCATAGGCCAAACCGGTTGCCGGATTTTGAGGATCTAACGAAAAAGCCTCTTCGGGACGATCCAAACACAACAAAATAGCTGATTTTTTTAACAAATAATCCGGTTTTGAAATAAGTCCTCTCTTTTTTAAGTCTTCAATTGTTTTTAAAGCACCTTCCCAATCGTTTTGTAAGACTTGAAGATCAAATTGAGCTTGTCGAAGCCAAGAAACGGCGGTGTATTTTTGAGCAGCCCGATTGAGCAGTTTGGAGGCTTCTGTTAAATCTCCTTTTTTCTGAGCCTCTAAAAACAATCCTCGAATACCGGCCAATTCCGTATCCGGATGTTGCAAAAGTTGTTCAAAAATAGCGGGAGTCGGTTCAAAAATAGCCGTTAATAACAGTTGTTCCGTATCCTTTTTTCCAAAGATATTGCGTTTTTGATGTAAGATTTTTTCAATTGCCGAATCATTTTGATCCAGAACGGTTTGTAAAGAAAATGTTAAAAAGCCTTCTTTTTTCATCAAGTGTTTGCGGTCGCATCTTTCTTTAAAGCCAAACAACCAACAAAATGGTTTTTTCCCGATATGGAGAATGTAAAAAAACAGAGCGATCAATACAACCAGTAAGATAATAGAAATCGTCACTTCATAACCAAAAGCAGAGATGGAAACCATAAAACCGTCCGTGACGATGAGGTATCCGACAAAGACCATGCTGATTGCAAATAAAATAAGTTTTAACATTTTTATTCTCCTTGTGCCTCAAAGGATAAAACAAGTTTTTCAACGCTTTTTTTAGCTCTCAGGTAAATCTGAGCTTCTCGATGGAATGAAGACAGTGCGGATTTCATGTAATCGGGAAGCGTATCTGTCAGGGCCAGAGCCTTTTCAATATTTTGTTTTTCAATCTCGTTATGAATTTTATCCAAGGTTTCGATCGGCGTGTTCCCTTTGGGGTTGATTTCCCGAATATCGATTAAGTAAGTCGGAATTGCCTTTAAATAAGCGATAAAACGGGGCTCCGTCACGTGATAATAGGTGATGACGGCTTGTTTCTTATCTTGTCTGAATGTTTTTTCAAGCTCCGGAACCGCTTTTAAATGACTGAGGCAATAAGGGGCAAGAGTATTTAAAACGTCTTGTATTTTTTGATTTTTGTTTTCTAAAGCATTTATTTTTTCATATTCTTCAAAACAGGGTTCTCCGTTTAAAAAGCGATCTCTTAAAAGCAGAACGTCTCTGAGACTGATGGTCGGGACTGATGATGTCTGAGCAAACTCTGTCTGTGAAATTGTCTCAAGCGTAGAATCGGAGAGATCCGGATTGAGCGGATTTTGTTGACTCACTGTCTCATTTGAGGCGACAGAAGATTTGTCCGTGACAGATTGAGGATTATTTAAAAGCGGAAAATCATTTAAGGCCTTTTGTGTTTCCGTCCCTTGCTCGGAAGAAATTTTATCAACCGGCTGTTGGGCGGATGTTGGATTTTGTTTCGATATGGAAGAGAGTGTTTCTTTTTCTTGCTCGGAAGCGATGATTGATTCTTTATTTATATCTTTGGGATGTATCGAAGAAGTGTCCGATGCTTTCGGCGTGATGAGGAGAGAAGGCTGTCCTTTTTCGGATTGTTTCTTGAAATCTTTCGGTGCGGAAGGCTCATGGGCGTTCATTAAAAGATCCGGTCTATCTGATTTCGGCTTGACCTGAATGGGTTGTAAAGGATCTTTTCTGATTGTTCTCGAAAAGGTATTATATTGAATGGCCGCACTGGAATGGAAGCGATGGATAAAAATTCCGCCGATAATACAAAGAACAGCCAAGACGGCGATCAGAATAGATTTGAGTGTCTTTTTTTGACAGAACATATTTTTTTCTTTCCCCTCATTTTTTTGATGAGGGAGATTTGTTTCTTCTTCAAAACGTACTGAGGTATCGTTATCCATAAAAAGCTCCTTTTTTCTAAAGACGAGTTATTATAGAATTAAATGTTTTTAAAAATCAAGAAAAAAGAAATTTATCGAACAAAAGTGTCGGAAGTTAGTTTTTTATTGTAAGGAAATAGACTTTCGTTAAAAAACAGAGAAGCAGATTGACATTTTATGAAAATCGACCCAATTTCCCTTAAAAGGGATAGGGGGAAGACAATGCGTCGGGATTATATTTTCTTGGGGATTATTATCGCATTATGTTTTGTTATCGTGTTTTTGTTGAGAGCCGAGTTTTCCGCTTCTTCTCAAAAAACAGTTTCCCAAACGATTCCAACCGTGTTGAATGTCCCCGTTCAAAAGATTCGACTTCAACCGATTTTATTCCAAAAGGAATATATCGGAACGGTTATTCCCATTCATTCGGTTCAAATTCGACCGTTTATCAGCGGTTTTATAGATCGAGTTTTTGTTAAGGGGGGAGAAAAAGTTAAAGCGGGAGACCAATTGTTTATTCTTCAGCAAGCCTCCTACAAGGCCGCTCGAGAAACGGCTTTGGCCAACGTGATGAAAGCAAAAGCGGATTTAAAAAATGCGCAGACATATCTGGATCGGATCAAAAAAACAAAATCAAGCGCCATTTCAAAAACGGAATTAGATAATGCACGGACACAATATTTATCGGCGATGGCTGCTTTTAAATCGGCGGAGGCCGGTTTTAAATCGGCTTCCGTAAACTATGATTACACGGTTATCAAATCACCTATTGGCGGTGTGATCGGCAATGTGTCCGTCACAAAAGGAGATTATGTTTCACCCGAGGGAAGCCCGTTGGTCGATCTTGTTCAATATAACCCGATACGCATCTCGTTTTCTGTTCCGAATAAAGATTATTTAGAGAATATGGCAAAAAATAAGGGAAGTTTATGGCACGATTTTCAAGTCAAACTGATTTTGGGGGACGGAAGTGTTTATCCTTTTTCGGGAGAACATCTGTTTATGAACAACCAAGTCTCGTCCGAAACGGCTTCTGTTATTTTATATGCCGATTTTAAAAATCCACGCCGACAACTACTGCCGAATGCTTATGTGACGGTCGTGTTGGAGAAAAAAATACCCTTAGGCGTTTTAATTGATCAAAACCTTGTTTCCTTTGAGCCGGACGGAACTTTTGTCTATCTCATTAAAAACGGAATCATCGCTAAACAAAAGGTTGTTGTCAGTCAAAGTATAGGTCATCAATTTTACATTTCTAACGGATTGAAAAACGATGATTTGGTTATTTCGGAGCCGGTTTCTCAACAGATGATCGGACATCCGGCACAAGGTCAAATACAGACGGCTTTATAGGGAGACGGAATGCAATTATCTTCATTTTTTATTCAAAATCCCAGATTCTCAGGCGTTATTGCCGTTTTGATGGTTTTGTTGGGGTTAATTGCGCTTGTTGTTTTGCCGATCTCTCAGTACCCTCAAATTACCCCTCCGCAAATTGTTGTGTCGGCCAATTATCCGGGAGCCAACGCTTCCGTTATTGTGGATACGGTTGCCGTCCCTATTGAAAACGCCCTTAACGGGGTGGAGGGAATGCTTTATATGTCTTCGACGGCCAATGATAACGGATCATATCAGTTGACAATCACGTTTAATATCGGTGTCGATCCGGATATGGCTCAGGTAAAAGTTGAAAACAGATTGCAACAAGTCACCTCTTTGTTGCCTTCAATTGTCAATCAAGAGGGATTAAGTGTTAAAACTCAGTCAGCCAATATTTTGGGATTTCTTGTGTTCGATTCTCCGAAAGGAACGTATGACAATCTATATTTGAGTAATTTTGCTTACAGTAATATTCAAAATCCATTGGAACGCGTCAGCGGGGTCAGTGACGTCAATATTTACGGCCCACAAAACAGTATGCGGGTTTGGTTGGACCCTCAAAAATTGACGGCTCTCGGATTGGATAGTGACAAAGTTGTAGACGCCATTCAAAGTCAAAATATACAGGCCGCTATCGGATCCATCGGATCGGCTCCCGCCACGGCCGGTAGTAATTTGGTTTTGACCTTAACGACAACGGGACAGTTAAATACGGTAGAATTGTTTGAGAATATTATTCTATCTGTTTCAAAAGATGGCGGAATTGTCCGTTTAAAAGATGTGGCTCGTGTGGAAATCGGTGCCGACAGTTATGAACTTGAAGCCTCTTATAATAATCAGCCGGCGGTTATTATTGCTCTTAGTCAAACCCCCGGTTCCAATTCTTTGGCAACCATGAAAAATCTCAAAAAGGAGATTGCAAGACTTCAAAAATCATTTCCGCAAGATATGCGATTGGAACTGGTTTATGACGCAACCTCTTTCGTGAGTGCTTCAATTCAAAATGTATTGACAACGCTGGCAACAACATTCCTTTTGGTTGTTTTGGTTGTTTTTCTTTTTTTGCAAAACGGCAAAGCGACTTTTATTCCGGCGATTACCATTCCGGTTTCTTTGATAACGACTTTTGCCGTTTTATATGTTTTGGGCTTTGATATCAATCTGTTAACCTTGTTCGCTCTTATTTTGGCAATCGGATTGGTGGTGGATGATGCGATTATTGTTGTAGAGCGTGTCCAGTATTTAATGAGATTTAAAAAATTGGATAGTCTTTCGGCCGCCGTTCAGGCAATGAAAGATATCGGCTCTTCTATTGTGGCGACAACACTTGTTTTGTTATCTATTTTTATTCCGGTCGGATTGATGGCGGGTATGACCGGAAAAATTTATCAACAGTTTGCCGTGACAATTGCTACCGCCGTTGTTTTATCGGCAATCAACGCCTTGACGCTCAGTCCGGCTCTATGTGCTATTTTTTTCAGCCATCCCGCGCATCAATTGAACAAGCTGACAAAAAAAGAGAGTCCTCTTCCAGACGAAAGAAAATTTTGGGGAGGGTATTTACTGCAAAAAGTTTTTGATCCGTTTAACCGCTTGTTGGAATCATGTCAAAATATCTATTTAAAAATCGTCCGTTTCTTGATAACGCATTTATGGATGATGTTTTTTCTGTTTTGTATTGCGGTATCTTTTATTGTTTTCTTGTTTGTTAAAACGCCGACTTCTTTTTTACCGGAAGAAGATCAGGGCGTTTTCTTTGCCAATATCCAACTTCCGGAAACGGCTTCCATCAATCAAACAGAGATTGAATTAAATAAACTGTCCGAAAAAATATTAAAAATGAAAGGGGTTCGCTATTTTATCGGCATTTCCGGAGCCAGTCTTTTGGGCAGTGGCGGTGAAAATATCGGCATGGCCGTTATCGGGCTGGATCCTTGGAGCGATCGAACGGCTCCTGCTTTGTCACTGGAAAGTTTAATGGACCAAGCAAGACGGGACAATAAAAGCTCTTCTTTTGTCTCAATCGATTTTTTTGCATTACCGGCCATTCCGGGGGTTGGTAACAGTGACGGATTGTCGTTTCAATTAAATGCAATCAATTCAAATACGACAACTCAAGAGCTTTCGAATGCCCTAGATACGTTGTTGACACAATTAAATAAAAATCCCTCCTTTTCATTTGCTTTCAGTACGTTTTCGGCGAATACCCCCCATGCTTATTTGGAGATAGATCGAACAAAAGCAAAAATGTTGGGTGTTTCCATTTCTTCTTTATTCACTGTTTTACAAAATAATTTGGGTTCACGGTATGTTAATAATATAACATTCGGCGGTCAGATTAATAAAGTGATTGTTCAGGCGGATTATGATTATCGAAAGAGTTTTGAAAATATTGAAAACTTACATGTTCCGACTGATACGGGGGGATTTGTTCAACTCAAAGAACTTCTTTCGTTTAAAATCGTTATGGCTCCTAAAATTATTGATCGATTTAACCAATATCAAACAGCTTCCGTTACGGCGGCGGCCGGATCGGGTGTGAGTACCGGAACCGCTATTGATGTTGTTCGGAATATGGCCTCTTCATTGGGACGGCAATTTCAAATTGCATGGACGGGATTAAGTTTACAAGAGGTGGAAACAAGAGGCTTGGCATTTATTTTGATCGCTTTTGCGTTTGTTTTCGGATATTTGTTTTTGGTGGCTCTTTACGAAAGTTGGCTTATTGCCGTTTCGGTTATTATTTCAAATGTATTTGCTATTTTGGGAGCCTTGATCGGTCTTTCTTTAATGGGGTTGCCGTTAAGCATTTATGCACAACTCGGAATTGTTTTATTGATCGGATTGGCCAGTAAAAATGCCATTTTAATTGTTCAGTTTATTTTAACCTATCATCGGGCGGGAATGCCTCTTTTAGAGGCTGCGGTAAAAGGAGCTTCAGAGCGGTTTCGGGCCGTTTTAATGACGGCTTTAACATTTATTTTGGGCGTGATGCCCATGGTTTTCGCAACCGGAGCGGGAGCAGGCAGTCAAATTTCCATGGGAACAGCCGTCTTTTTCGGAATGATTCTGGCCGTCACGGTTGGTATTTTGTTTATTCCGGCTTTATTTGTTTTGTTGGCAATAGGGGCGGATAAATACGCTTTACGGCATCCTCAAACGATTTTGGAAAACGGGAAAAGACAAATTAAAAAAGATAACTCGGGGGAAAAACAGAGGAGAAAAAAATGACGAAAGTATGGGGTTTAATTATTTGTATCATCCTTATTTTGATTTTATTGTTTCAACTTCCATGGACGCAAAAAATCATTGATTTGTTGGAAACGGATCTGGAAAAAACGGGGGCTCAGGCTCAAGAGGAAATGGAGGAACCTGATTTTTCATCTTCTCAGATGAATCAGACGCAAATGCAAGAGGCACAAACCATTCAAGAGGCTCAACAAGAGGGTACAACCGTTTTGGATATGGCCAAACAGGTGCTCGATAATGATTTGACACCGATTGAAAACGAGGCGGAAAGGATTGAAAACGAGGCGGAAAGGATTGAAAAATGAAGCGGTTTCAAAAAAAGACACCGATCCGTGATATCGAAAAGCTTTTTTTGAGTACGGCTTTCTTTTTACTTGTATCCGGATGTCTTTTGGGCCCCGATTATGAACAGCCTGTCTTTTTTGAAGATAATCGAATTGAAAGAGCTTTGTCTCTTCAACCGAAACAACCTCTTTTAAAACCACAAAGTCTTTTGGATTTTCAAGATGAAACTCTCAAAAGCTTGATTCAAGAAGCTTTAAGAGGGAGTCCGACGATCAGAACATCTTTAATTCGCTTAAGGCAAAGCCGGGAAACACTGCGTATTCAGAAAAGTTATTTATTCCCCTCTTTGGATTCTGCCTTTGAGTATAATTATTCCAATGAAAGTCGTCATATGAATTTTGATCGAATTGTTCGGGAAGATTACTATCAAGCGGGGCTGGATATGAGCTGGGAAATAGACATATTCGGGGGAACACGTCGTCAAATTGAAGCAGCACAGGCTCAAGAGCGTGCCGATATCGAATCTTTAAAAAATGTTTCGGTCTCTTTGATCGCCGAGGTTGCTCAGACATATATTGATATTCGAAAAAATGAAGAATTGATCAGACAAGCTCGACAAAATCTAAACGTGCAGGAAAATTTGTATCAGTTAACAAAAGATAAGTATCAAACGGGATTGGCAGATCAAATGACCCTTGACCAATCAGCTTATTTGGTTGAGACAACAAAGGCTTCTATTCCTCAATTGGAGCAAGAGTTGATTGCTTCTCAAAATGCCTTGACGCTTTTACTCGGTAAATTACCGGGGGAATTAAACGAACAATTAGCACGTCAAAAAAGAAATTGTCTGCAACGGAGATTTTCTTATCCGTTGGATCAATTATACGGATTGCCGATGGATGTTTTGAAAAACAGACCGGATGTTCGAGTCGCGGAAGAAAATTTAATCGCCCAAAACGCCCTTGTCGGAAGTGCCGTGGCCGACTTGTTTCCCAAAATCAGTTTATCGGGATTATTGGGCTTTGAATCAATACAATTTCCACAGTTGTTTAATCATAAAAGTTATACATACGGGTATACGCCGGAGATAACCGTTCCGATTTTCCATTTCGGTGAACTGATGGCTCGTGTTGATTTGCAAAAGCTTGTAAAAGAAGAGCAAGTGATTGCATACGAACAAACGCTGTTGACCGCCGCTGCCGAGATTAAAAACGCCATGGTCTCTTTGGAAAAGGAAAAAAAGAGAAATCAATCGCTTGCTCAGGCTTATCGCCGTATTTCCGATGCCGCCGCCGGAACCAGAAATAAATATCAAAACGGACTGATTGACTATTCGGAAGTTTTAAACGCCGAACAACGTCGTCTGACGGCTCAAACATCATTGACCGAATCCAATGCACTCCTTTATCAAAATCTGATTCGTTTTTATAAGGCCATCGGGGGAGACATGGAATCAAAAGAAGTCTCGCCCACAACCGATTCGCCTGCGACACCGGCAGATTCGTCGACAATTCCGCATTGAAAATCGCATAAGCGGATTGTAAAAAAGCTCCTTTTCAGGAGCTTTTTTCAGAAGATTAATTTATTTTTATCCGCCGAAATTAAAACCGTTGAATTGTCTTTAATTTCTCCGTCCAATAATTTGATAGCCAAAGGATTTTCAATTTCTTGTTGGATTAAGCGTTTAAGCGGTCTGGCTCCGAATGCTTCATCATATCCGTTCTCAGCTAACCAATCTTTCGCCTTGTCATCCAATTTTAATGTAATATGGCGTTCTTTTAAACGATCTTGAAGCCGTCTTAATTGAATATCAACGATTTGACGAATATTTTCTTTCTTGAGCGGATTGAAAACGATAATCTCGTCCAAGCGATTGATAAACTCGGGTCGGAAGAACGATTTGAGAATTTCTCGAATGTCTTTTGTTTTTTGATCCGTTCCCAAATTTGATGTCATAATTAAGAAGGTATTTTTAAAATCAACCGTTCTTCCTTGTCCGTCCGTCAATCGTCCGTCATCCAAGACTTGTAGTAAAATATTGAAAACATCCGGATGCGCTTTTTCAACTTCATCAAACAAAATGACTTGATAGGGTCTTCTTCTGACGGCTTCCGTCAAAACACCTCCTTCGTCATAACCGACATATCCCGGAGGGGCGCCGATTAAACGAGCAACCGCATGTTTCTCCATGTACTCGGACATGTCAATCCGCAGATAGGCTGATTCTTCATCAAATAAAAATTCGGCCAGTGCTTTCGCCAATTCGGTTTTTCCGACACCGGTCGGCCCCAAAAATAAGAAGGAACCGATCGGCCTGTTGGGGTCTTTTAATCCGGAACGAGATCGCCGAACGGCATTGGAAACGGCTTTAATGGCCTCTTCTTGTCCTACCACACGCTCTGCAATTTTGGTTTCCATGGACAAAAGTTTTTCTCGCTCGCTTCCCATGAGTTTATCAACGGGAATCCCTGTCCATTTCGAGATAACGCCGGCGATGAGATCCGGTGTGACGGTCTCAACCGTTGTTCGCTCTTGATTTTGTTTATTTAATTCTGCCAATTTCTTTTCCAACTCCGGAATTTCTTTATATTGAAGTTCTCCGGCTTTTTCATAAAGACCGTCTCTGAGCGCTTTTTCAACATCGCTTCTGGCTTTATCCAGTTGTTCTCTCAACCGATTGGCTTCCTGAATGCTGTTTTTGTGTGCATTCCAGTTTTGTGTTTCATCCAACGATTGTTTCTCTAATGTTTTGATTTCTTCTTCAATTTTTGAAAGACGTTCTTTTGAGGCTTGGTCCGGCTCTTTTTTAAGGGCTTCGCGTTCAATTTTTAATTGAATGAGACGGCGGTCTATTTCATCCAAATGTTCCGGCTTTGAATCAATTGCCATCCGAAGTTTGCTGGCGGCCTCGTCAATTAAATCAATGGCTTTATCCGGCAAAAAACGGTCGGTGATGTATCGGTTTGACATGACGGCGGCCGCAACCAAAGAAGCATCTGAAATTCGAACTCCGTGATGAAGCTCATATTTTTCTTTAATCCCTCGTAAAATGGAGATCGTCTCTTCAACTTGAGGCTCATTGACGTAGACCGGTTGAAAACGACGGGCAAAAGCCTGATCTTTTTCAATATATTTTTGGTACTCTTTGAGGGTGGTGGCTCCGATACAGTGTAATTCTCCTCGAGCCAACGCCGGCTTTAACAGATTGGACGCATCCATGGAACCGCTTGTCGCACCGGCACCGACAACTGTGTGCATTTCATCAATGAAAAGAATAATTTGACCGTTAGAGGCGCTGACTTCTTGCAAAACGGCTTTTAATCGTTCTTCAAACTCGCCTCGATATTTGGCTCCGGCAATTAAAGCACCCATATCTAAGGCCATGAGTCTTTTGTGATTTAAACTTTCGGGAACATCTCCGTTGACAATTCGAAGAGCCAACCCCTCCACAATAGCTGTTTTCCCGACTCCCGGTTCACCGATCAAAATGGGATTGTTTTTGGTCCGACGAGATAAAACCTGAATGGTGTGTCTGATCTCTTCGTCTCGTCCGATGACCGGATCCAGTTTCCCCTGCATGGCTCGTTCGGTAAAATCGGTCGCATATTTTTTGAGGGCTTCAAAAGAGTCTTCGGCTTGTGCCGATTGTGCTGTTCTGCCTTGTCTCATGTCATTGATCACTTCATTGAGCTTTTTAGAATCAACCCCATAAGATTTTGTGGCAATCAAGGCCTGTAAAAGCCGTTCTACCGTCACATAGGAATCTTTGGCTTTGTCAGCCATTTGTTCTGCCAAATCCAATACTTTTAAAAAACTTTGAGAGGCGGATATTTGAACACCGGCCCCTTGAACTTGCGGAAGGTTTCTGACTTCTTCTTCCACTTTCGATCGAATTTCCGATACATTGGCTCCCGCTTTCATTAAAAGCGTGGCGGCCAATCCCTCCTTATCATCCAACAGAACTTTCAATAAATGTTCCGGTGTTAAAAACTGATTTGAATTTCGAACAGCCAATGATTGGGCTGATTGGATAAATCCTTGACTTCTGTCTGTTAATTTTTCACTATTCATTTAAAAACCCCTTTCTTTTTATATTACATAGGAAAGTATGCCTCGTTTTTCAAGAGGAGATTTGTGTTTTTTTGTGATTTGAAAAATCGGAAGAGGGGGGGTGATTTTCTATAAATTTATTGATTTTTATGAAAAAGTAGATTAAATTTCTTCTTATATCATTAAGGAGATAACCCATGAAAGCAACTGATACCGGATTAAAACGGATTTTAAAAGCTTTTACTTATTCATGGAGCGGATTTAAGAGCTCTTTTAAGAGTGAGGCAGCGTTTCGACAGGATCTGCTTGTTTGTACGATTTTGGGTGGAATTTCTTTTTTCTTACCGGTGAGCGGATTGGAATGGGTTGTTTTGTTTTTTTCACTTCTTTTTGTCTTGTTAATGGAATTGGTTAATACAGCAATAGAAACACTTGTGGATCGTATCTCTCCTGATTATCATGATCTATCAAAAAAGGCAAAAGATATCGGAAGTTTATTGGTCCTTTTGTCTTTTGTTAATATGATTTTAAGTTGGGGCGTTATTTTGTACGGAGTCTTGAATTAGCCCCTTTCATTTGTGATTATTCTTTCAAAAGTCGTTGCAACTATCAGGCAGGAGGTTCATCTCGCTACCGATCGCTACCCTGCTTTATGAGTGACGAGAAAGAGTTTCTGAAATAAAAGAGAACTGCGTTCAAATTAGGCAGTTTGGAAGGAGAGCTCTCGAAAGATCTCTATCGGGCAGGAGGTTCATCTCGCTACCGATCGCTACCCCACTTCATGAGTGACGAGAAAGAGTTTCTGAAATAAAAGAGAACTGCGTTCAAATTAGGCGGTTTGGAAGGAAAACTCTCGAAAGATCTCTATCGGGCAGGAGGTTCATCTTGCTACCGATCGCTACCCCACTTCATGAGTGACGAGAAAGAGTGTCTGAGATAAAAGAGAACTGCGTTCAAATTAGGCGGTTTGGAAGGAAAACTCTCGAAACAGCTCTTTTGAAACAGTTTTTTGCTCTCCGACAATCCAAATCAGATCCCCTTCTTTAAAAGTAAAAGAGACTTCCGGATTGATAAACAGAGAAGATTTTCGCTCTACTCCGACAACAAGACATTTTGTTTTGTTCCGAATATTGGATTCATGAATGGTATGACCAGCCAAAAGAGATTCTTTGGTCACTTGAACGGCACAACATAAAATAATGGTGTCGTTTTTGATCTCATATTTTTCCTGAGATAAAATATAGTCATGTAAATTGATGCTTTTATCTTCGCTGTCAGCAATGGTCGTATTTTTGAGGCCTTTATTTTTCATGGCGTTTTTAAAGAGTTTAATTTGCTTATCCGTACCGACAACCAATAGGTTATCGCCAGCCAAAAGAATTTCAGATCCTCTCGGAACACTGATCACTTGCTTGCCACGAATGATTTTTAAAACATTTATGGCAAAATTCTCTTGAAATTGAGTCTCTCTTAACGGTTTGTTCGCAAAGAAACTTAAATCTTCAATATTAAACTGTGCAATGGATAAGGAAGAATCCAACCACTGTTCTTCATCAGAAATACGACTTTCCTGTTTGGTGTTTTTAAACTTATTTTCCATTTGTTCTCTGTTTAGGTTGACCAAAAACTGTGTTTCGATTTTCATGTATTGGTTTAAAACCCATTTGGACTTTAACAATAAGAAAATAGAGCCAATAACCAACAAAGACGTGACGATCGGGTTGGCGGTTAAAAATTGTTGAATGACAATCATGACAAAAAAGACAACCGTCAAAATTCTAAAACTGGTCAATAAAATAAGCGGAATTCGGTTTGATTTTTTAGCCAACCATAAATCAAAATATAATTGTAAAACCTTACTTTTAGAAACCAACAGACCATTCAAAAACGGGGCCATCATCATGAGCGTTGTTATAGTCATGAGAATACGTCCTTCCCAGTTCGGAAAGGTTTTGAGAACTAACGGTTGAAAAACGTGGAAGGAAAGATTAACAATAAAAATTAAAATGATAGAGAATAAAAAGAAACGAATAAAAAAGTTTTTAAACAGGTCTTTCCATAGGTTCACTTCTTCATGAGAGTCGGGAAGACGGGATGTATTGCGATCCAAAAACGCATGCCATTTTTCGGGTAGAATTTTGTTGAGCTTATTGTAAAACGGAATGGCAGATTTGATCATCATCGGTGTTGTGAATGTTGTGATAACGGAAACAGCCACAATGATCGGATAAACATAATCGCTGATAACTCCGAGGCTCATTCCAAGTGCTGCGATAATGAAGGCAAATTCACCGACTTGAGCCAATGAAAAGCCACATAAAATCGATGTTTTAAGCGGTTGTCCCGACAGCATAAATCCAAAGCACGAAAACAAAATTTTACCAATTATGACAATCAGTGTGATGACGGCAATTGGCCAAGCATACTCGAGGAACATAGCGGGATCCACCATCATCCCGACAGAAATAAAAAAGACGGCGCCAAAGAAATCTTTTACCGGTTTTAAGACAGATTCAATTCGATGGACAATACTGGATTCCGCTAAAATTGATCCCATGATAAAGGCTCCCAATGCCGATGAAAAGCCGGATTTTGTCGCAAGCAGAACCATGCTTAAACACAATCCGATCGAAACCAATAACAACATTTCATCATTTAAATAGCGAGCCACTTTAGAAATAAATGTCGGAATAATGTAAATGCCGATCACAAAGCAAATCACCAAAAAGAAAATAAGCTTTGAGGTGCTGAGTAATAATTCGGCACTATCAACACTGTTGCTAAGGGCAATGGTCGGAAGTAAAACCAAAAGCAAAATACCCACCATATCTTCAACAACCAACACGCCGAAAACCAAATCGGTAAATTTCATTTTTTTAAGATTGAGCTCTTCAAACGCCTTGATGATAATGGTTGTGGATGACATCGAAATCATACCGCCCAAAAATAGACTGTCCGTTGTTGTCCATCCCAGCATCAGTCCCATGTTATAGCCGAGAAACAGCATAAATAAAATATTGGCGTTTGCCGTGATCATCGCGGCTTTTCCGACATTGACAATCTTTTTAAAACTAAATTCAAGTCCTAAGCTGAATAAAAGGAAAATAACGCCGATATCAGCCCAGATCTTAATGTTTTCATTATCCGTGACGGTCGGAAGTGCATTAAAATGCGGACCGGCTAAAATACCGGCAATGATATATCCCAACACAACCGGTTGTTTCATCCATTTAAATAACAGAGTTATGAGAGCACCATAAATCGTAATGAGTGTCAAATCAGTAATTAATGTTGGTATCCCGTGCATTTTTTGATCCGTAGAATAAATTTTAAACACACACAAACAGAAGAAATGAATGTGCAAACTATTTGAAAACGCTTTAGTTTTACTCTTAAAATCCCAAAAAATCAAGCGTGTTTTTAAGATTTTTTATTGTTTTTTTCGTTAATATGAAAAATCAAAAATGGTTTTTTTTTAGATAGTGGAAATAATGCTATGAGACACTGGGGGAGAAGGATAAGAACAAAAACAAATCTTGAAAGAAATCGTGTTTTTGTGTGTTGATCAGAGAATTATGTGCTTTCTTCCGATCGGAGTTGTAAATCCAGCCATTCTGTTTCCGGTTGGTCTAAATTGTTTTTTCGAGGCAGGGAAAATAATACTATGAGACACTGGGGGAGAAGGATAAGAACAAAAACAAATCTTGAAAGAAATCGTGTTTTTGTGTGTTGATCAGAGGATTATGTGCTTTCTTCCGATCGGAGTTGTAAATCCAGCCATTCCGTTTCCGGTTGGTCTAAATTGTTTTTTCGAGGCAGGGAAAATAATACTATGAGACACTGGGAGAGAAGGATAAGAACAAAAACAAATCTTGAAAGAAATCG
>CASECF010000022.1 GCA_949286245.1 uncultured Alphaproteobacteria bacterium | reverse complement strand
ACAATGTGTGATCCTTACCAATCCCGACATTTTCGCCTGGACGATAAACAGTCCCTCGTTGACGAACAATAATGTTCCCCGCAATAACAGACTGACCACCAGATTTTTTCAATCCTAAACGTCTTCCCTCGGAATCACGACCGTTTCGTGTACTACCACCTGCTTTTTTATGTGCCATTTGTTCTCTCCTTTACCCTTAAGCTTTGATGTCGGTAATTTTAACGACAGTCAAATCTTGTTTATGACCTTTCTTCCGTTTATAACCGTGACGGCGAATCTTCTTGAAAATAATAACCTTTTCGCCTCGCGTTTGCTTTACGATTTCACCTGAAACAACGGCTCCCTCAACACATGGAGTTCCGATCTTGTCACCGGCCATCAAAACGTCGCTAAAAGAAACCTTAGAACCAGCTTCTCCGCCCAATTTCTCAACAATAATAACGGAATCTTTTTTGACTTTGTATTGTTTTCCGCCTGTTTTAATTACTGCAAACATTTTCTTATCCCTTTACTTATTTCAAATAGGACTGTACTTATAAATGATTTTTATATATTTGTCAACAATAAAATGAAAATTGAATGGTTTTTTGAATCTTTATAAGATGCTTATTCGAAAATCTATCTTCCGAATTGTTTCTCTCCTATGACTTTGTCCGTGATAAATGATGTTCTAATAAGTGATTGATCCCGTGCTGAATATCAGTATGCGGGAGAATATCACGAATTAAATCAGATACATGATCTTTAAGCCTTTGTGTACCACAACCTAGGTGCAGGACGGTTTTGACATCAATGAGATCTCCCCCCTTGGAAGGATATTCGGAAATACTTTTTATAATTCCATCAAGAGCACAGATTCCCTTCTCATTTTTTTTCGTAAAATCAACACCGTGTTCTTTGAGCGCGGCGATGACTTCTCTAACTAACGGTAATTCAGCTGCCAAGTAATACGCAACCGGATAACCCTTGTCATTGGGGCTTGATAAGTCGCATCCGACTTTTGAAAGAGCTGAGATTAAACGGGGAGTGAGACGACCGAAATGAGATAAATAGTGGGCAACCGTATTTCCTTTGCATAAAGTTGTATTTTTGAAATCACATCCTAAATTTTTAAGAACAGGAATATAGCCATGGTTGAAACGTGGCAATAAGCGCCATAAAACTTGTTTTGATTGCTGAGGAGAAAGAGATCGCTTGCCGATAAGGGTGGAACTCAGATGCTTGATCTCGGACAAATTACCGAATAAAACAACTTTCATCTCGTCTTTCGTTAATGGGGGAATTCCGTTGGATGTTTTTTCAATCATATCTATCCTTCTTGATTTTTTAGACCTTCTATTTTAATTATATTCTTCTTCCCCTCTTGTATGAGGGGTGTCGATTCTTTTTATAATACTCGATAATATTCAAAATATCAATTGTTTTTATATTTGTGGATAGTATCTTAAAATAAGATGAAACGAATCTTTACTCTTGAAACTCTTTCTTTTATTTTATAAGATACAACAAGTTAATTTGTTTGAACAGAAAGGTCATTGGGATGCGTGGGAAAAAGAAAGATACAAAGCCAACACTAAAAACTTATTTCTTTACGGGTGTTTTGGTGACGGCGCCCATTTCAATCACACTCTATTTAGCATTTGAGCTTATTCGTTATATCGACACATCTGTGACTGGGCTTATTCCGGACAAATATAATCCGAATTCTTATTTGCCTTATGGTATCCCAGGTTTAGGGGTTATTTTGTTGTTTGTTTTTTTGACCTTGATCGGAATGTTAACCGCCAATTTTATCGGACGAGCATTCATGCGACTTGGGCGAAGTATTATTGATAGAACCCCATTGATTTCAGGATTTTATAATGCCATCAAAAAGATTTTTGATACCTTGATCGGACCTGATAAAAATCAAGCATTTCGTCAACCGGTTTTGGTGGAGTATCCAAGACGAGGGCTTTGGACGATTGCCTTTATCACGGGCCCCGTCTATAAAGGAATCCAAAAGCATATTCAAGATCCGTTGGTTGCCATATATGTACCGACAACGCCGAATCCAACATCCGGATTTTTTATATATGTTCCTCAAAAAGATATTATTCAACTGGATATTTCCGTAGAGGAGGCTCTCAAGATGATATTGTCTACGGGCATTATCAACCCAACACCCAAATCACCGAAGTCGTTGAAAAAATCTAAAAATAAACAACCTTTTATCCAACAAAGAAATAAGTGATTTTTTTAATATTCTTCTCCCAAATGAGATAATCCGAGTAGTGTCATTTGTTGAATAGCTTTCAAATCCCGTGTCATGAGTGTTTGTTTAAAGGTTTTGGCATTGGGTTGCCCGTGAAAGAGCCCCATGAGATGAGGTAAAATAATCGATAAATGTTTTTGATTACTGAACAAATAGGGTATCATCCGTTCCATGATTTCAAAACGAGATAAAACAGGATGATCATCATGGTAAAACAATCGATCAATATCCTTTAAAGCATAGGGGTTTCCATAAGCCCATCGCCCAATCATAACTCCATTTGTATGTCCTAAGTGTGTATAAATAGAATCCATGGATAAAATGTTTCCGTTGATTGTAATAAATAAGTCTGGAAAACTCTTTTTAAGGCGATAGACAACATCATAATTCAGAGGTAATCGATCACTTCTGTTTTCTTTGGGAGAAATATTTAATTTGGCTTGTCTGGCATGAATGATTAAGTGGCGGCATCCGGCTTCAAAAACCAGAGAAGCGAAGCGAAAGAGTTGATCAAAGCCATCTCCACCAGATTGAACCAAAGAGATTCGTGTTTTAACTGTGACGGGGATTTTCACTTTTGAACACATAGAGGCAACACAGTCGGCAACACGTTCGGGGGTTTTCATTAAAACGGCACCAAATTGCCCCGATTGTACGCGTGAAGAGGGACATCCTGCGTTGATATTGACAGCATAAAAACCATAATCTTCGGCAAATTTGGCACAGTCACTCATTTGAGTGGGATCTGATCCGCCGACTTGTAAAACAAGAGGTTGTTCCGAGAAATCGTATTTAAGGAGTTCATCTCTTCGTCCCAGAATTAATGCCGGAGAGGCAATCATTTCCGTATAAAAAACAGGTCTGTGGCAAATAAACCGTAAAAAATATCGGAAATGTCTGTCCGTCCAATCCAACATGGGAGCAATCGATATTTTATCGGCCGGTATGTTTTTTTCTTGTATCGCAATCATCTTTTTACTATAATACAAAAAAAGGTAAAAAGAAAACAAAAAAAACGAAAGGATGGATCATGATTTTAACTGAAGAAGAAATTGTTAAAGTACAAAATTATTTGCAACAGTTATTTTTTAATCCGGAAATTCATGTTCGTCCGGGGGAGGGGAAAGAGGCTCCTGCTGAAGTTTTTGTCGGTAAAGAATTTATCGGTGTGATCTATAAAGATGAAGATGACGGAGAAATTTCATACGATTGGAATATGTCAATCTTAAAAGATGATCTCGATAATTTTTAGTTTTTTTATAGAATATTGTTGCTGTCGGCCGTATAAGAGAGTTTCTCATTAATTTAAAATTTTATATGCTGATTTTTTTGTTCTAAATCATTTAAAATCAAACACTTATATAGACATTTTTTGTCGCAAGAAAAGGATCCTTTTTTTTATACACGAAAGGATGGGAGAAAATCAAGCTTTTTTTGCTCTAAAAAGCGTTTCAAAAAAAGGATCGTTTTTTTGAAACAGTTTTGGAGGGACGGAATGTTCAAAGAGTTGATTTTAAAGAGTAAGATCAGAGCTAAAATTAAAAATCTGCAAAAGAGAGAACCTGCCGAATCGGGGCGG
>CASECF010000021.1 GCA_949286245.1 uncultured Alphaproteobacteria bacterium | reverse complement strand
GTGGATCGGAAGATCCGGAACTTCCAGAAGATTGGATGGATACCCCCTCATGTGAAGACGGCTTTTTTTGGGATTGGGAACAAGAGCAGTGTGTTTTGGAGACATGTCCGGAGGGACAATTTACAACCGGAAGCGGATGTGCTACTTGTCCGATAGAAGGGGAGATTATTGAAATTACCAATTCCGATCTTTCGGACGCTTGTACAAAATGTGCTAACGGCTCTGTTACTTACGGAGCTTCTTATGAGGACTCTCAATGTATCTATTGTCCGGCTTCTCGTACGCCTTGCGGAGACTATTGTTGCAATGAGGGCGAGGTCTGTCAAAATAATGGGACTGGCGGGAACTATCACTTCTCTTGTGTCCAACCAAGTTGTACGTCTGACACAGATTGTGTGAGTGATCCTCAAAAACCTATTTGTGACACGCGTTCCGGAACCTGTGTGGCATGTCGTTCTTACCAAGATTGTGGGCCCAATCAGTTTTGTAATAACATTGGATCTGCCGAATGTACCGGTACGAATTATCAAGAAACGGAATGTAGAGATATCGGATCAGTCAGTGAGGTGGCAGGACTAGGTTGGTTTAGAATGAATAATTATCCAAACACCTGGTTTTCTGCCAAAGATTTATGTGCCTCAATCGAGAAACAATTACCCTCTCGATCGGAGTTGCGAAAAAACAGAGATATTTTAAACGGGCAAGGATTTCGTTATATTAAGACAAGTGATCGGGCCGGAACATGTGAGGTTTTTGACTATTACCCTGATGGAGATAATGCCTATGAAACCATGATATATGCTTACTCATCAGAGGTTCTTTGTCGCTAGGGAAACACAGATCTCTTTTTGCGGGAAAAGGCATTAAAAGAGAGGAATCAGCTTTCTAAAGATCTCTCTTTTTTGTGAGGCTTTTTGAAAAAGCCTCAGGAGGGTGTGTTTGATTTTCCATGTTTTTTAAATACAGGGGCTTTCTGATTTTTTAAAAATTGACAACGGGGTATTTTTGTCATAGAATGAAGCCGTTTTTTATAAGGAAACCTCTTTTAAATTTCTGTAATCAGTTTCTTTTTGGAGGAGTTAAGATGAAAGAATTGCCTGCCGGACGGTCGTTGTTTTTGCTTTTTTCGACTTTCTTTAAAATCGCTTTGTTCGTTGTCGGCGGAGGATTGGCCATGTTGCCCGTTATTGAAGATGTGTTCGTTCGCAAATATAAATTACTCTCATCCGAAGATATGTTGGATATGATCGTTATTACGCAAACGGTTCCCGGTTTAATCGCTGTCAATTCGGCCGTGTTTGTCGGAAATAAAGTAGCCGGTTTTTTGGGAGCACTTGTTGCCTTAATCGGGGTTTTGATTCCGTCCGTTGTTATTATTATGATTATTGCGGCGTTTTTCCCTTATTTGGATTCTCAAAATCCGCTGGTACAAGCTGTTTTTGGTGGAATT
Organism: uncultured Alphaproteobacteria bacterium; assembly: GCA_949286245.1. GTDB lineage: Bacteria > Pseudomonadota > Alphaproteobacteria > CAAHEQ01 > UBA3637 > CALXPF01. Next base: position 18,981 of record CASECF010000021.1, on the reverse strand, counting down.
CGAGCTTGTATTTCGGGCGTGTTTATTGTGACGGCGTGCCGTTTGTTCTCTCGGGTCATTCATAATCCGATCGATTTTGTTTTGTCCTTTTTATTTTTAACAGGCATTCTGTGTAATGTCAGTCCGGCTCTTATTATTTTGTGTGCCATGCCGATCGGCTGTTTATATGTCTTTATTCTTCGAAAAAAACAAGCCACATTAACTCCCGATTCTGAAAAAAAGGAGGCCTAAATGATGATAAACTTAGCTCTCTTCTTACAATTTGCTCATTTTGGCGCTTTATGTTTCGGAGGGGGATATGTTATTATTCCCATGCTGTATCACGCCTTTGTTGAAAAAACAGGATTTTTTACACCGGCCGAGTTTGGAAATCTTTCTTCTTTAGCTCAGATGACGCCGGGGGCAGTTAGTGTTAATTCCGCAACGTATATCGGATATTTGCAAAATGGTGTCGGCGGATCTTTGGCGGCAACGATCGGTCTTGTGACGCCGACTCTGATTTTGGCAACGTTGGCAATTTATTTTTTAAAAAAGTATAAGGATACTTTATGGATTCAAGGGATTTTGAAGGGAACACGATTGGCGGCTTTGGCCATGGTCTTTTCTGCTGTTTTTATTTTCTTAGGAATGTCTGTCTTTTCGATGCCGATTCCGTTCCCAGAGATTGCCGAATCTGTTTTAAACGGATCGTTTTCTCTTCCGGACGATTTCCGAATCAATGTCATCGAAACAATCGTATGTGCATTGGCTGTTTTTTTGTCTTATAAAACTCGTTTTTCCATTACGATGCTGTTATTCTTATCCGGTGTTGTCGGTGGTTTGCTGGGTGTATTTATGTAAGGATTTAGATGAAAAAAATAAAAATCAGTCTTCTTTGGGGAGGCCTTTTTTTTAGTCTTGTTTTTCTTTTTGTGGGCGGTGTTTTACTCTATCAAAATCCCTCTTTGTATTCTATGATTTTTCAAAAGAAACTTCCACCGTTTGTCGGAACGGTTGATGATACGCCGTTTGATTGGGATGGTTGTTTGAGGGGAGAAAGCGGAAGTTGGTCGGGAGCTTGCTTTTGTTATCCGGACGAAGGATGGGGCGGAGCGTACTGTGATGAGGTATCCGATCAAAATTGTCAGCAAGATGAAAATTGTCCTGAGACATTTTATTGTAATCGAGATTTAAAGGCATCTGCTTGCTCCGAAAATCAAAATGCGGGACGTTGTTTTAAGGTCGAACACTATTCTCCTGTTTTGGCGAATGATCACTTTTTTATTATCTCTCGTGCGTTGATGAGTTGGTGGAGTGTTCCTTCTTTTTGTCATGCGTTAGGAATGGGGTGGCGACCTGTTTTACGGTCGGATTTGAATTGTCCGGATCATCGAGCCGGCTGTGTTGCAGATCCTTTTTTAAAATCTTTTCAACTGAGAATGGGGATTCGTGGTTTCTTGTGGTTGGAGCAAACGGAAGATCCCTGCCAAGCGTATTATGTTGATTTAAATGACGGAAACATTTACCATACGCGCCGATCAGCCAGCAATAATGCCCAAGCCGTTTGTGTTTATGATCCTGCATCAAAACGATCTATCAATGAGGAATAAAAAATGAAGATGATTTTTAAAGGATTTTTAATTTTTTTAAGCGGATGCTTTTTGTTCTCGAATCAAGGATGGGGTGTGCCTACGGATACTTCTAATGTTCGGTTAGATCAACAAGATCCGCTTGTCACGAAAGATATGTTGGAGTCCGAATATAAACAATTTGAATATTCGTTTGAAAAACCGTTTATTAAAATCAATCCGTATCAAAATAATCCGTTGGTGGCCCTTGTGCGGTTTCCGACCGAACAGCCGGCGGAAATTACTCTTCGTGTCAAAGGACAATCACCTTCTGCGGATATTGTTCATACATTTTCTGGGTTTTATACCGATCATGAGATACCCGTCCTTGGCCTTTATCCCAACTATGACAATCAGATCGAAATAACGGCTCGCTATTCGGATGGAACCACGCAGGTTCAAACACATTTGCTCAAAACACCGCTCATTAATAAGCGTGCGTTTTATTATGTGACGAATCATCCGATCCACGAACAGGATCATCGCTATTATTTTATTACAGAGGGGTTGGTTGTCGATGAAGCAGGGTTTATTCGATTTGACTTTAATAACGGTCAAATGGTCTATGCCGTAAAAGACGGGCTTGTCTCTGAATCCAGACATCACGGCTTGACGCTCTATTCATGGCTGGGAGAACGATTAAAACATATTCCGTATCCGAAAGGATTTATTTCTTTTACGCATGGATTAACGCAAAAACCAAACGGTCATTTTTTGGTGATCGGAAGTTATCAAGGGAAAAAAGCTCTTTTCGAGGGACAAGAGCAAGAAACACAACGAGATTTCGTCATTGAATTGGATCAAGACGGAAATCTGGTTCGACAATGGGATTTTTCAGATATTTTAAATCCGGATCGATCTGTTATTATTCGCTCTCAGCAAGCCAGCTATGGAATTAACAATTGGTGTCATATGAACGGATTGGATTATGATCCCCAAGATGAGAGTGTCGTTATTTCTTGTCGTCATATGGGCATGATTAAAGTGGATGGGAAAACAAACCGGTTAAAATGGCTTTTCGGTCCGCATAAAGGATTTGAAAAATCAGGGCGTGACGGAACAGGTCCGTCTTTGGACTCTTTTGTTTTGACGGCCGTTGATTCGAATAACGTTCCGTACTCCGATCAGTTTCAAAAAGGACTTGAAAAACGGGATGACTTTAAATGGCCGACAAAAACACATCAGGCTCGAGTTATCGGAAACGGATTGTTTAGTATTTTTGATAATTCGGGACGGTTATATGATCCGGATATCGTCACCAGCGAGCATTCGGTTGCTTCCGTATTTAAAGTAGATCCCCTCAATCGAACGGTTCAACAGGTGTGGCGTAAGAATTTAGATGTTTATTCCGAGGTCGGATCAGCCATTTATTATGATCCTCAAAAAGAAGAAGCCTTTATTTTTGTCAGTCAGATACCGGATCAAAATCAACGAGGCTTTTCTTATGGGCGATTAACCAGATATGATACAAAAACAGATAAAAAATTATTTGAAGCTATTTTGTATCGGGGCGGAAATTCTTATTTTTATCATGTTAAGCCGTTTTTCTTTTACGGAGCCGAAAAATAGCCTTTCTATGAAAATAATTGTGTGATCAAAAAGTAAAATTTCTATCAGAAAATTTTGGAGCAATGGGTTTATATGAAAGGAGCCCAACTCTTTTTGAAAAGAGACGGGACAAAAAACGTTTTGTTTTGTTGAACAGCGGGTGTTTTGGGTTTTGATGAAAAAAATACTTTGGCTTCATTATGACTTGTGTATGAGAGCTCATCATAATTTATATATTCTACTGTGCTATTAAGTCTGCGCTACGTATAATTTTCGAAAATTGTGTATTCACCAGGCTTAGGTGTTGTGGATTTCTTCTCATAAGGCAGGATCATATCGGAATAATTTTATTTATCTCCTATATACGTTCTTCTTGATTTTAATGAAAGATCATACCCTATTCATAATTGAGCTAACATTTTTAAAGAGAGGGAAGAATTTTTTTCTTTCTCAAAAAGCAAAATACAGTTTCAATTTGCTCTTCTTGTGTTTGAAATGAAGAGAGCGATAAGTCTGCTTTAGAGGTATGATCCCAAGTAATAATCAAGGGGGACAACATCTTGAGGGTTTCTTTTTCAAAAGCGTTTTCTTGATCAATCGTCGTTAAAAAGAGGGCCCCCGCATTGACAAACTGACGACCGATTTGAACTAAATCAGCTAATTTTTCAAGACGATGCGGAGCTCGATCCGAAACGCTCACTAAATACGTTTGAATATTGTTTTCAAAAAGACGTTGCTCCAGTTTTTTTGCAAAAAGAAAAGATTTCTCTCCGATCAATAAAATGGTTCCGCCGGCATGACGATATTTTTCTTCTCTCTTTTCTTTTGTTATATCCCCTGTTATCCAATCAATAGAGGAGGGTAAGGCAGATTGAGTTTGAGAAAGATTGCCACAATAAAGACCGGCTCCCGCAGTTGCGTTTGTAATTGGATTGATCAGAATAAAACACCCCATGGCTCTGTTTTGATCGTATAAATCCAAGTAAACGGGTTGTGTCGTTTCAATAATGACAGAGGCTATTTCATTTAAACGGAGGCCTTCTGCCGGAACGTTTTTGAGTGTTGTCATATCCGTTTTATATTGAATATGACGAATAAACGCTTTTACACAACAAGAACCGTATCTGAGTAAAAAAGGAGTGGAACGAAGGGTATTGATTTCTTCATCGTCCATCCAAATCAGATTGGCTCTAAAAAGAGTTGAAGCTTGGGGAACATTATTTTCGTGAACGATGAGATTCCCTGTGCTGACATCTGTTTCTTCCGTCAGTGTTAATGTGACGGTTTGAGGAGCGAATGCGGCATCTAAGGAGTCTTTATACGAAATAATTTCTTTGATTTTATTTGTTTTTCCGGAGGGAAGAATACAGACTCTGTCCCCTTTATGAATAATTCCGGATAAAATGGTTCCGGCGTATCCTCTGAAAGAAGCGTTTGGTCGAATGGGTGTGTAAACCGAAAAACGAAAATCTTTGAGGTTACGGGAATTTCCAATGTTCAATGTTTCTAAAAGCGGTAAAAGGGCTGGTCCTTTATAAAAAGGCATCTTGTCAGAGACTTGTGTGACATTGTCTCCTTTGAGTGCCGATAACGGAATAAAATGTAAGCCGGTAAAATTAAATTCTTTTGAAAATGCCAAAAAATCTTGCCTGATTTGATTGAATAAGGGTTCCTCATAGTTGACCAAATCCATTTTGTTCACGGCGACAATGACGTGTCGAATGCCCAATAAAGAAATAATATAGGCGTGACGTCGGGTTTGAGTAGTGAGACCGTTTCGAACATCTATCAAAATGATTGCGGCATCTGAATTGGAGGCGCCGGTCACCATATTCCGAGTGTATTGTTCGTGTCCCGGACAATCGGCAATGACAAACTTTCTTTTGGGGGTTTCAAAATATCTGTAGGCAACATCAATGGTGATTCCCTGTTCCCGCTCTGCTTTTAATCCATCCATTAAAAGTGCATAATCCAAATTCTCTTGATTGGCAGGTCCTTTTTTTGAACTCTCGGTTTTGAGGGATTGAATTTGATCCTCAAATAACAGATGGCTTTCATATAACAGGCATCCGATCAGGGTTGATTTTCCGTCATCAACGGATCCACAAGTCAAAAATCTCAGCTGATCTTTCGGTTCTTCCGTAAAAGAGTTGGGTATTGATGTTGTCATTAGAAATAACCCTCCCATTTTTTTTGTTCCATGGAAGAATCGCCGTCATGATCTATAATACGGGTACTGCGTTCACTTAAATGTGTTTGATTCATTTCTGTGATAATATCGTCAACCGTTGTGGCTGATGATTCAATGGCTCCCGTCAACGGATAACAGCCAAGTGTTCTGAAACGAATCATTTTCATCTTTGGTGTTTCTCCTTTTTTAAGAGGCATTCTGTCATCATCAACCATAATGAGAGCGCCGTCTCTTTCAACAACCGGCCTCATTTTGGCGAAATAAAGCGGAACGACCGGAATATTTTCTTCCCGAATATATTGCCAAATATCCAATTCCGTCCAGTTGGATAGTGGAAAACATCTGACGCTTTCATGAGGATTGATACGACCGTTATGTAAATGCCAAAGCTCCGGTCTTTGATTTTTGGGATCCCATTGATGAAACCGATCACGAAATGAAAAGACACGCTCTTTGGCTCTTGATTTTTCTTCATCTCGACGTGCTCCGCCAAAAGCAACGTCATATCGTCCCATTTCCAACGCCTGTTTTAATGCTTCCGTTTTCATGATATCCGTATATTTTCGACTGCCGAAGGTAAACGGCGTGACATTGGCTTTGAGACCGTCCGGATTAGTGTGCACAATCAAATTGAGGTGATTTTGCTGACAAAATGAATCCCGAAAAGAAATCATTTCTCTGAATTTCCATGTTGTATCGATATGCAAAATCGGGAACGGAACGGGCCCCGGATAAAATGCTTTTTGAGCCAATCGAATTAAAACAGATGAATCTTTCCCGATTGAATATAGCAAAACGGGCCTTTCAAACTGACTGTATGCATCTAAAAAAATTTGCATACTTTCCGCCTCTAATTGTTTTAAATACGAAAGGGAGTACGATAAGCTCGCCATGCAATCAAATCCTTCTTTAGATGAAAGAGTTTTTACCTCTGCTTAAGATTTCGAGAGTATAAAGAAAAAATTAAAAAAAAACAAGTCTTTTGTTTAGATCAGACTCGTCAGAGTAATCGAATTAACATCTAAAACGCTTTTTAGAAAAACAGAAGGGTTTGGGGAAAATATATCTTAAATAGCCCTGTCAGTTATTGATTTTTGGCACATTATCGTGGCTTTAGTCCTCTCCGGTTCAAAAGATTTTGTCTTATGAGAACAAAATCTTTTGAAAACGGGAAGACACCGAAAAATCAATTACAGATTTTCCGTTTGTAATTTTTCTCCTCCCAAGATGTGCACATGCAAGTGAGGAACCTCTTGACCACTGTCCGAACCGGTGTTGAAAACAAGTCTGTATCCCGATTCATCCAACCCTAACAAAGTGATGGTTTTTGTGATGGCTCTCATATAGCCTGAAATTTCATCGTCTGATGAATGATCGATAAAATCTGAAAAGTCAGTTGAAAGCGCTTTCGAAATAACGAGAGCATGAACCTTTGCTTTGGGATGAATATCATAAAAAGCTAAAGCATATTCATCTTCATAAATTTTTTGAATGGGGAGTTCCCCTCGAATGATTTTAGCAAACACGTTATCCGCATTGTATTCCATGTGATACCCTTTCTCGTTAAATAATCCGTCAGAATAAGAGAAAACGTATATTTTTGAGCTCTTTTTTGTTGCGTTCATCTTATTCTTTTGATAAGATAACAGTATCTTTCGTGTTATTCAACAGAAAAGGATAGAGGGATGAAAGTTTTTTGGATCCGGCTTTTGATTCTGCTCAGTTTTTCTCCTGTGTGCCATGCGGCTGTTTATACAATTTCCGGTATTCCGGTTTCGGCCGAGGCGGATAATGCTGTTTTGGCAAGGGATCAAGCCCTTATCGAGGGACAAAAAAAAGCTTTTGATCAGCTGCTTGATCAAATTGTTTTGGAGATAGATAAAGAAAAATTACAAGAACCTGAAGAAGCTTTTATTTTAAATGCCGTTCAAGATGTTTCCGTCTCTCATGAAAAAACAACGCAGACAAAATATATGGGGACGTTGTCTGTGCGATTTAAAGAAAAATCCATTCAAGAATTTCTTAAAACACAACAGGTTTCTTTTCTTGAATCTTTACCCGATCCTATGATTATTTTGCCGATTTATCAAGATGAGGCGCGTGTCTTAACATTGGAAGAAGCGTCGCCTCTTTTCCAATCCTTGCAAGAAGCATTGCCTCGAACAACGTTATATCGTTTTTCGATTCCGACAGGCACGGCGGACGAATTGGTTGCTATTTCCGGTTTATCGGCACAGGATATGAGTGGATTAAAATTGTTTCTTAAAAAATATGCCGTTTCTCAAATTTTGATTCTAACCGTTCAAAAAAAAGGAACTTTTTATGAAGTTGTGACGGCCTCATATCCGTCCGATCAAACAATCACTCAAACAAGGTTTCGTGTTTTTGAACCAGTCTCCCCAAAAATGGCAATGGATCGAATTGTTCAACAAGTCGGGGTCACTTTGGAGAATCAGTGGCGTTACACCAAAATGAACACAATGCATGAAATCGGGATGTATCATGTCCTTATCCCCGTTCAATCCGTTCAAGAGTGGTTGGCTCTTCAAAAGAAATTAAAGAGATTGAGTTTTTTGACAAATGTTCGTTTGAATGGCGTTTTTGAACATTTTATTTTGGTTGATTTGGAGTATAAGGGGTCTTTATATCAGTTGGCGACCGAACTTGAAAAAAGAGGATTTAAAATGTCGTTTGATTCCTTTAATCAACCGATTTTGACATTTCATAACTGAGAGGATAGATATGACGAAAAGAAATAAGGCACTTTTGTTAATCGGATTGTTGTGTTTGGGTATTTTGCTTTTTTTATTTATGATTCGTGATATTTTGTTGCCGTTTGTCTTGGCATTTGTTTTGGCTTATTTTTTGCATCCTTCCGTTGTAAAACTGCAACGAAAAAAAATATCACCCAATATAGCCACATCCGTTGTTGTTGGCGTTTTTTGTCTGTTTGTCATTCTTATTTTGTTGATTTTAATACCGATTTTGCAAACGCAAATTTTCGCATTTGTCGTAAAAATACCGGCTTTTGCCAAAACTATTTTGGAGTCTGTTCGAGAAATTATTATTTACACAAAACAAAATATCTCGCCGGATCAGTTAACTCAAATTTCCAATGCTGTTTCCGAGACGGCATTTGGTGTGTTTAACTCGTTCGGAAATACCTTGCTTAAATTGATTTCGGGCGGTGTTGCCGTCTTTAATGTGGTTTCTTTGATTTTAATCACACCGGTTGTTTTATTTTATGTGTTGAGGGATTGGAAAGACGTGAGTGAAAAATTACATAGGGTTGTCCCTAAAAAACAGGAAAAAATGGTTATGGGGCTCATGGATGAAATCAACCAAAGTTTGGCGGGATTCATTCGAGGTCAGGCTTCGGTTTGCTTGTTCTTGGGTTTGTATTACGGATTGTCATTATCTCTTTTGGGATTGGATCTTGGTATTTTGGTTGGATTTTTATCCGGAATTTTATCTTTTATCCCATATTTTGGCTTTTTAATCGGTGTTTTACTGAGTATTTTGATTGCATTTACTCAACATGTCGGTTGGGGTATTTGGATCGGTTTAGCAGTTGTTTTTGGGTTGGGGCAGGTTTTGGAAAGTTATATTTTGACGCCGAGATTGGTAGGAGAGCGAGTTGGATTATCTCCGGCTTGGGTGATTTTTGCTTTATTGGCAGGGGGTGCGTTATTTGGCTTTTTGGGCATTTTAATTGCCGTTCCGGTCGCTGCTGTTATCGGTGTTTTAATCAGGCGGGTATTTAAATGGTATCAATCAACCCCGTTCTATAAAGGATCTTGATGAATAATTTTCAACAACTTCCTTTGAAATTACCATACCGAATCGCTTTTAATCGATCTGATTTTTTTGTGACGGCTTGTAATCAGGAAGCGGTGGCATGGATTGATCGTTTCCCGAATTGGCCTTCTCACGCCGTTTTGATTTTGGGACCGGCCGGCTCCGGCAAAACACATTTGTCTCATATTTTTTCTCGTAATCGATTGGACGCCTCTGATTTAACGGATGATTTGATTTTGCCTCCTGCAACCGATCGGTTGGTGATTGAAAATATTGACAGATTGGGAAGTGAACAGGCTCTGTTTCATTTGTTTAATTTAATAAGGGAAACAAAGGGTTTTTTACTGCTAACGGCTCGTTCAAATCCTAAAGTTTTGCTCCCTGATTTACAATCACGGTTGAACGCTATTCCGCAGGCTACTATTTTAAAGCCGGATGATGAGTTAATTTTTGCTGTTTTGACAAAATCTTTTTTTGATCGCCATATTCTTATTGAACCGCAGGTTGTCGAATATGCCGTGAAACACATGGAGCGCTCTTTTCAAACAATTCGTCTTTTAATTGATCAGGCGGATCAGCTTTCTTTGGCGGAAGGAAGAAAAATTACAATTCCCATTATGAAGCAGGTCTTGGAGATGATTCGATGTATGAATTTATCAACTTCAAAGGATGAAAAGGGTTGCGTTTTCAATTCAGATATTTTATGATGAAACAAATCAGATATTTTATGATAAAACAAAAAAGAGAAAGAAAATAAAGCAATAATAAAACAATGAAAATATTGACGCGGTTTTTTGGAGGTATTTTTTGCTGGGGTGTCGGGCTCTTCGTTTTGTTGGCCTGTTTTTCTTATCGTTCTATGGATCCTTCTTTTAATACGGCCTCTTCGGGAGCTGTCGAAAATTGGATGGGATATTGGGGGGCGTTTTCGGCGGATTTCCTCCTCCAGATGTTTGGTTTCGGAGCCTTTTTGATTGGGTTATTTTTTTGTACTCTTGGACTGTTTTTGTTTTTGAATACGACACGAATTAAACTCAGAATTTTTGTTTTTTTTGTATGCCTTTTAGGATTTATTTGGCTTTTAACCGATATTCCTTTAAAAACAACTTCATGGACACAAGCGGGTTTGGGTGGTTTTATTGGCTTTTATTTAGCTAATTGGTTTTTAATTATTTCTCCGCTTGTTCGATTTGTTTTATGGGTTTTGATTCTTGTCGGATTAATTGTTAGTTTTAAAATTCCACTCATTTCGACACTTCTTTGGAGCGCATCTCATTTGGGTGATGTGCGGTTTAAACAATTTTTTCGTTCTCGGTTTTCTCCGGCTCACCAACAGTCTTCTCCTTCTCTTAAGACAAAATCAACTGAAGTAAAACAGGTAAAAAAACAATCGAAAGTTAAGGCAGAGCCTGTTTTAGAGTCTGTTTCTCGCCTCAAAAAAAGTAATTTTGTTTTGCCTCCGCTGGACTTGTTGTCTCCCGCTAAAAATACGGGAGGACCAACGATTTCTAAAGAAACAATGCACAAGGTTTCTACGGATTTAGAATCTGTTTTGTCTCAATTTGGAATATCGGGGCGTATTGTCGGGGCTAATCCCGGTCCGGTTGTGACTTTATATGAGTTTGAACCGGCTTCGGGGATTAAAACGTCTCGCGTTATCTCATTGGCAGATGATATTGCTCGAGAAATGAGAGCCGTATCTGTTCGAATTGCCGTTGTCCCCGGATCGAACACAATCGGAATTGAAATGCCGAATACAAAGCGAGATATGGTTTATATTCGGGAATTAATTGAAGATGTTAAGTTTCAGAGCAACACGGGGGCTTTGCCGATTATTTTAGGTAAAGATATTGGGGGAACTCCTGTTTTTGCGGATCTGGCTAAAATGCCCCACTTATTGGTAGCCGGAACAACGGGATCCGGTAAATCGGTCGGAATTAACACGATGATCTTATCATTGCTTTATCGGTTTTCTCCGGCGGAGTGTCGGATGATTATGGTGGATCCTAAAGTAGTTGAATTGTCGGTTTATAACCGTATTCCGCACTTGTTGACCCCCGTTGTGACGGAAGCTCCAAAGGCGGTTATGGCTTTGAAATGGGCTGTTCGTGAAATGGAAGATCGATATCGAGCCATGAGCCAATTAGGGGTTCGCAATATAGATGGATACAATCAAAAATTGATACAAGCAGCACGAGACGGTCAGGTTTTAACACGGCGTGTTCAAACGGGGTTTGATCCGGAAACGGGGAAACCGATTATTGAAGAACAAGCGTTTGATTTAACGCCTATTCCTTACATTGTTGTGATTGTGGATGAAATGGCAGATTTGATGTGTCAATGCGGTAAAGAAGTGGATCCGATTATTCAGCGTTTGGCTCAAATGGCTCGAGCGGTCGGTATTCATTTGATTTTAGCGACCCAACGACCGTCGGTGGATGTTATTACCGGAACCATTAAAGCCAATTTCCCGACCCGCATTTCATTTCAGGTGACAAGCAAGATTGACTCGCGGACTATTTTGGGAGAACAAGGTGCCGAGCAATTGCTTGGCAAAGGAGATATGTTATTTATGCCGGCCGGTCAAAAACCGCAACGAATTCATGGTCCTTTTGTCAGTGATGAGGAGGTTGAAAAGGTTGTTCAACATTTATCAAAACAAGGAGAGCCACAGTATTTGGAGGCTGTTTTATCTGATCCGGAGGGTGGGTCTATCGGAAGTTCTTTAGGATCGGGATCTAGTGTTTCCGGTTCTTCGGGAGATGATTTATATGATCAAGCGGTAGCTATTATTTTAAGAGATCGCAAAGTGTCGACCAGTTATGTTCAAAGGCAATTAAGAATCGGCTATAATCGAGCGGCGGATTTAATAGATCGGATGGAGGCCGAGGGGGTTATTTCAAAACCCAATGTAGCCGGTAAAAGAGAAATATTGGTTCCGGATAATAATGGATAAGAGGATTGAGTATGAAAAAAGTAATTGTGTTTTTTTTAATTTTATTGACCAGTCATTTGGCCTATGCCGATATTGATCCGTCTGTTGATATGCCGGAAAACAGGGCTATTTTGCAAAAAGTGGAAACGGCTTATAATAAAATGAGAACCATACAGGCTCAATTTGCTCAATTTAATTCCAAAGTAAAAGATGATTTACAAACGGGTGAGCTTTATTTATCAAAACCCGGAAAATTAAGATTGGTATATCAAAAAGGATCGCCGTTGGAGTTTTATGCGAATAACGGTTATTTAATTTATCACGATCGAGATTTAAAAGAAGTCAGCTATTTTGAGCTAGATCAAACACCGGTCAGTCTTATTTTAAAAGAGAGACTTCGGTTTGATGATCCGGCATTTTTAGTGACGGGTGTTTCTGATATTTTAGATGAATATCAAGTGACGGTTATTAAAAAAGGAGCGCCGGAGTTGGGTAGTTTAACATTGATTATTGATAAAGAGGAATTATCATTAAAGCAATGGGAGGTTGTCGATATGCAAGGGATTAAGTCAACTGTTTCTTTGTATAACATTCAAGAAAACGTTCCGATTGATACTAAATTATTCATATTGCACAATCCTTATACACAAAAAAAATAGGAGATACTGATGAAAAGTAGAATTTTTATTTCTTTTTTATGTGGCGTTATGATTGCCGGTTCAGTAGAGGCGGCTCCTCGAAAGAATTGTTCTTATTCTCCGCTTCAGGAAGTAATTCGAAATGCGCGATCGAGTGAAGACATTGAGCCACTTATTCAAAACAATGTTGACTTAAATGCTCCTCAAAAATGTGGCGGGAATGTTTTGCAGTTGGCTATTGTCAGAGGGAACCCGCATGTTTTAAAGTCGATTTTACAGGGGGGGCAAATGAATGTCAATGAAATGGTCTCTCTTGATATGTTCCCCATCGCCGGAGCTCCCAAACAAATCCCCTTGATCATGTTCGCGGCATATTATGCTCCGAGAGGAGATATGTTGCAACTGATTATTTCTGCGGGGGCTAATTTGATGGTTGTTGATGACAAAGGAGAAAATATTTTGTGGTATCTGGAGCAGAATCCTGTTTTGAATAACACGGATTTATCGGATGATATAACGAAGAGACTCCTTTATCAGCAATTTTCTAAAAAAGAAGAGGCGGTTTCGATTGAACCGGATATAGAGGTTCGGGAGGATCACGAAACCTCTGAAGGGCAGAAGAAAGGGGACACCTCTTCTCGAAAAGATTTAAAGGATGTTCCTCAGACAGAAAATCCGGCTGAATTAGAACTTCCAAATAAAAAAGTCTCTTCTCAACGGAGCAAACGAAACACATCTCGTCAAAAAATTGTTGAGATTATCGAGCCGGATCGTACTGTCAAGCCTGATGATTTTTTAACAGAATCGGATTTTAACTGACGATTGTATAACCGTTGGTTGTATTTTGAATAAATTGATTGGCAGTTTCTCCGAGTTTTTGGCGTAATGTGTAGATATGACTTTCGACCGTATGTGTTTCGGTATCGGGGCGGTAATTCCAAACAGCGGTTAAGAGTTCCTCTTTTGAAATGATTTTGTGTTGGTTTTTGACAAGATAAATAATGAGGTTATTTTCTTTCTCTGTCAGATGAATAATTTCATTTGTTTGTTTGTTAAGGATTTGGCGATATTGGCCCTGAAATGAAAAGAACGCATTTTCAAAAGAAGGGGCTTGCTTCATTTGATCCATTATTTTATCAATACATTGATATAATTCCGTTAATTGACAGGGAAGCGGAAGCTCAATATCGGCGTCATCATGATGTGATCCGAGAAGGATGACCGGATGATTTTGAAATACTCTGAAAAAATCTTCTGTTTCTTTTTGTGAATAAGACAAGATTATGAGATCCATTTGAGGAGAGGGTTCTTCTGTTAGAATGGGATTGTAAGGTTTAAGGGCGTCCGTTAAAAGTTTTTGATACACACAATTTTTTGTAATAATGCCAATCATAACTTGCCTTTTTTGTTGAGTTGTTTTAATATGTAGAACACCTTTATATATTATCAGAAAGTAGAAAAAATGAAACCATTATTTTTGTATTCTGTTTTGACGATTATTTTTTCTCCTTTTATTTACTTATGGCTTCTGATCAGATGCTTTAAGGGAAAAGAGGATACAAAACGTTTTTATGAAAGAATGGGCTTTTCGCGTCTTAAAAGACCCAAAGGGAAGTTAATTTGGATGCACGGTGCCAGTGTGGGGGAGTGTTTGTCAATGCTTCCTCTTGTTAAGAAGCTGTTGTCGGAAGATCCGAAGCTTCATATTATGGTGACGTCCGGTACGCTTACATCGGCACGTTTGATGGCGGAAAGACTGCCTCAGAGAGCGTTTCATCAATATATTCCTGTTGATTTTCCATGGGCAGCGGAGTATTTTGTTTCCCACTGGCATCCGAATGCCGTTTTATGGTTTGAATCAGATTTTTGGCCCAATTTATTATCAAGTATTTACAAAAAAAATATTCCGCTTGTTTTATTGAACGGGCGTATTTCGGATCGATCTTTTGTTCGGTGGATGAAGGCTAAATGGTTTATTCAATCCGTTCAAAAATTATTTACGCTTTCTTTCGGACAAACAAGAGAAGATGTGGAACGCCTAAAAACTTTAGGAGCTTCAAATGTTGTTAGTGTCGGGAATTTGAAGCATGCGGCTTCTCAGCCTCCGTTTGATCAAAAAGAATTAGATCAGATGCGCTTATCCATCGGATCTCGACCTTGTTGGTGTGCGGGAAGCACCCATTATAATGAAGAGGAAATGATTGCCAATATTCATTTAAAGATGAAACAGATTTATAAGGATTTTTTAACAATCATTGCTCCTCGTCATCCCAATCGGTCAGATGAAATAGAAATGATTTGTAAATCTAAAGGATTACAGGTGTCCAAACGATCTCGACATGATAAAATAACAGATAAAACGGATATTTATTTAGCGGATACAATCGGAGAAATGGGACTGATTTATCAATTGGCCCCCTTGGTATTTGTCGGCGGATCTTTAATTCCGTTTGGGGGGCAAAATATGCTGGAGCCGATGCGATTGGGCCGTGTTGTTGTTATTGGACCACATGCGTTTAATTTTCGTGAGATTGTTTCATCCGGAAAAACAGAGGGAGCGTTAATTGAGGTTAAAAATGAAGGAGAGTTATTGGGAATTGTTTTACAATACTATAAACACCCCGAATCTTTTAGGGGAATGAGTGATCGAGCAGAGCAGTTGGCCATGTCTGAGATGAGTGTTTTAGATCGTACTTATCAGGTTTTAAAGGAAAGGGTTGGTATTTAATGAAGACACCTGCTTTTTGGGATTCACCTCACTCCGTTTGGACGAAACTTTTTCGCCCGTTCGGTCGTATTTACGCTTGGGGAACCGCATATCGGTTTAAAAGAGTAAAGCCGTATCAGGCGGATATTCCGGTTATTTGTGTCGGCAATTTATCGGTTGGCGGAACGGGGAAAACGCCTGTTGTTTTGGCTTTGGGTGAATTTTTAAAGAAGCAAAAGATTAAATTTTTCTTTTTGAATCATGGGTATAGAAGTAAACTGAAGGGAGTTGTTGCAGATCTTTCCGTTCATACGGCGGTTGATATCGGGGATGAGGCGGTTTTACTTGCGTTGAATGCACCGACAGTTGTTGATAATCAGAGGGCCAGAGGAGCTCAGATTGCCGTCAAAAGAGGGGCAAAATGTATTTTAATGGATGATGGTTTTCAAAATCCCTCATTGATCAAATCATTTTCTTTTGTTGTTGTGGATGGGAAGAAAGGATTTGGAAATGAGCAGGTTATTCCGGCCGGTCCGTTAAGGGAGCCGGTACAAAAAGGATTGCAACGGGCAGATGCGGTTATTATTGCCGGTGAAGATGAATGGGGTGTGGAATTCTTTTTAAAACGAAATCAAATTGATTTACCTGTTTTAAAGGGTCAATTTATTGCCCAAGAAAAGGTGTTGTTTGAATTAAAGGGAAAAGAAGTTTTTGCTTTTGCAGGGATTGGGAATCCGAATAAATTTTTTGATTTGTTAAAAAATAACGGGATTATTGTTAAAAAATCGCTTTCTTTTCCGGATCACTATTACTATACCCGATTTGATATTGAACAAATCATGAAAGAGGCGGATGGTTTGCCGATTGTGACGACAACGAAGGACGTTGTTAAGGTACCCAAGGAGCTTCGTAAGAACATTTATGTCGTTGATGGAAAGTTTGTTTTTGAAACACCGGATGTTGTGCGAGATATTTTGAAAGGCTTATGTGAATGAAAGGTATCAGACAAGCAAAAAGAAATATATTCCAGCGATATTTTTTGGATCCTTTTTTAGGATTAGTTGCCTTCTTTTTTTGGATGTTTTTTAAAATTTTACCTGTTCGGCTTGCATCAACTATCGGAGCCGGTATCGGTTTTTTACTGAGTTTTTTTATGGTAAGACGGAATCGAATCGGATTGCGTAATTTAGAGATCGCTTTTCCGAATAAGAGTTTATCGGAACGCAAAGATATTCTTAAAAAGATGTGGATGCATTTCGGACGTTTTTATGCCGAGATGCCTCATGGAAAAGCATTAGGAAAAACAGCCCGAATTCAGGGGCTTGATTATTTAAAAGAGGCTTTTAAAACGGGGAAGGGCGGATTTGTTTGTTCTGCCCATATCGGAAATTGGGAGCCGATGGTTTCGTTTCCTCTGTTTGATCATTTTTATTTAAATCCCGTTTATCGACCGGCTAACAATCCATGGCTTGATAAATTGATGTTTCAGCGAAGAAAGGGGATTTTAATTCCCAAAGGGAGTCTGGGGGCTCGAAAAATTGTTGAAACGATTCATAAAGGTGGTTTTGTTGTGATGTTGTGTGATCAGAAACTGCGAGAGGGGATTTCCGTTCCGTTTTTCGGAAAGCCTGCAATGACGGCTCCGGCGATTGCTACCTTATCTTTAAGATTGAATGTTCCTATTTTTATGGCGAAGAGTATTCGAGGAAAAGATGGTCGGTTGGATGTTGTTGTTTATCCGTTATCTATTCAAAAAGATGAAACAAAAAGTATGGAAGAAGCTTCGTATTTGATTATGGAACAAATTAACAAGATTATAGAAGATTGGATTTGTGAAACACCGGAACAATGGTTGTGGGTTCATCATCGGTTTGATAAATCGGAATATTGCTAAGGGTGACATGGTATTTAAGCTCTTTTTTAAAGAGTTTGTTGTATTGTATCTTCTCGAATGTATTTATATATGGAATATTGTTTTATCTGTGAAAGGGGATTGCAGGATTTAGAACCAATTTATTCTCAATCAGAGTTTCTTTAGAAACAGAGCAGAGAAGGAATATTGAAAGTATTTTTCATCTCAAAAGGATTGTTATCAAAGCAAATATATTTTATTGAGGCTTTTTAAAAGCCTCAATAAGAGGTTAAATTTCTTAGTGATAAAAATTCTTCTAAAGATTAACCTTTAGAGAAAGCCCTCTTTTTTTTATCGACAGAGGATTTGAGATGAACCAGAATATATCATAGATTTATCTATAGCTCCACTTTGGGGATAGTAAACAAAAGCCTCACATGTTCCAGCTCGATCCCGGGTGTTAACCTCACGAAATTCTGTCTCCTTTAAAATATCTTTATTCTCAAGAAGCTCCGATCGAGAGGGTAATTGTTTCTCGATTGAGGCACATAAATCTTTGACAGAAAACCAGGTGCCTGGATAATTATTCACTCTAAACCAACCTAGTCCTGCCACCTCACTGACTGATCCGATATCTCTACATTCCGTTTCTTGATAATTCGTGCCGGTACATTCGCCAGATCCAATGTTATCACAAAACTGATTGGGTCCACAATCTTGGTAGGAACGGCATGCCACACAGGTTCCGGAACGCGTATCACAAACAGGTTTTTGAGGATCACTCACACAATCTGCATCAGACGTACAACTCGGTTGAACGCAAGAGAAGTAATGGGACCACGAATCAGTCACGTTATTTTGACAGACCTCGCCCTCATTGCAACAATAGTCTCCGCAAGGTGTACGAGAAGCCGGACAATAAATACATTGATATTCCGAAATATTATCTCCATACGTGATAAATCCGTTAGCACATTTTGTACAAGCGTCCGAAAGATCGGAATTGGTAATTTCAATAATCTCTCCTTCTGTCGGGCACCGTTCACATCCGCTTCCGGTTGTAAATTGTCCCTCCGGACATGTCTCCAAAACACACTGCTCTTGTTCCCAATCCCAAAAAAGGCCTGCTTCACAAGAAGGTGTATCTAGCCAATCATTCGGTGATTCCGGATCTTCCGAACCACTATCGGATCCCCCCGACTCTCCACCACCACACGCCTCTCCCTCACAAGGAGTGAGTGTTTTATAAAACTCAAATGCCAGTGAGTTTTCTGCTTGATTGCACGCTTCATCAACAGAGACCGTTCCGTCAATAATGTCTTCCGTCTCGTTTACGAATGAACCGTTTACCAGAATAGCTGTCGGTACTTGCCAACCCGATCTTAAAATTTGTTCGCAAACACCGACAGGAATATCGCTTACTTCCAACTCAAAATAGCCGTCCATATCCCCTAAATAGGCAGTGAGGGGATATCCCATGTGGGTTTTGAGGGGAATATTGCTTAATTGAACATCAGCACCTTCATTGTTAATCATCTGGGTTGCAATATCTACGGCATATAAACTGAGTTCGGCAATTGTCTCATTGGCTTTGTGTTTGTTCATACCGTATCGATAGCCGGCGATTCCCCCTAAAGATAAAATTCCCATAATGACCAAGACGCCGAGCATTTCTGTCATCGTCCTGCCCGATTCGGCTGAACCA
>CASECF010000020.1 GCA_949286245.1 uncultured Alphaproteobacteria bacterium | reverse complement strand
GTGCTAATGTATGATTTGTCATAATTAAAATCCTTTGTTATTTACGTTAAAACAGTGGTCAGACTGTCGTACACTTTATAATAACAAAGGATTTTTTCTATGCATAGCTGTAAGCTTTTCGGAACCACCGGCCTAGCCGGCGGTTTTCGGTTTACAAAAAAACCGTGGAATGCAGGCCACGGGGTTTTTCATGTTTTGAGAACACATATGTCATTCGGAATATTTTAGAATATAAAAAGAAATTCGGAAGAGATAGAAAGATTTTATATGTAGACAAAATCGACTCCTTTTCAACCCTCTTAATAAGCACAAAATAAACAGAGTGCCAGCACTAAAACAAAACCCGATATAAGAGTGATGTACTCTTGCCTCATTTATCTGTTATACAAAACGTCTGCTTTGGGATTATTTATTATTTTTTAAGCACCGTCTTTTTTTTCTAAATATTTTTCATTTAAAAAGAGATCCCCCTCTATCAAATACAGCCTTTTTCATACGGGGATACAAGCCGTTTTTGTTGCCTTTTCCCCCAACGAAACACATCTCCTATTTTGTTATTATACGCTATAACGGGCACCATATACCTCTTTGTGGGGGAGCTTTCCCGTATGACGCATTACGTTCACAAAAGGCCTTTAAACCGTTTTCCACATATTCCTTTCGTTTTTTGTATTCTTAGCGATACGCTCGACATCATTTCACTCATACTCAAAACCTCTATTTAAATATAAATATTTTATGTATCTCTCTGATCATAAAAGTGTTCTTTTCTTTGAGGAAGCTTTAAATTTTTAGTATATTTCTCTTATTTGGTTTCCATTCTCCGACAGAGAGAATTTAAATAGGGTTCTCTTCAAGTGTTTCCAGTTTGAGATCATTTTTTAAAATATAAACTGTTTCCGTCTTTTTTATTGCCGTAAAACTCTTTGCTTCCAAACTTTTGAGCAAATCCGATAGATATTTTAAGGTTCTGCAAGAAAAAGATACAAGGGAGATAATCCTCTTTTTATAATTGCTTTAGAACCATGTTTCTGATTGATTATTTTACATCTGACAGGTTGTTAAAATTGAACCTATCGGGATTACTTTATCCGCCTTACGATCCTCAACCAAACAAATCTCCACACTGACACGAGCGCCTCCGGAGATAAAAATTTTTCTCAATCCGGTATATTTTGATCAGAATCTAAATATCATTGTTTATTTGTATTTGAGTATTCAATTAATCTATTCGGGGGAAAATAGAATCTATTTCAGGAAGCAAAAATTGATTTATCATAGAAACAAAATAAGGATTGTTCTCTCAAAATAGAAAAAAGCCCCTAAAAAGAGGCTTTTTTTCAGATTTTAATAATATAAAGAAAACAAGGTTATCCCATATTTCCCGTTTCTTTATTTCTGGCATCCAAAACATCTTTGTCTCGTTCCGCCGCAATTTGACGAAGCCGTTGCATTTGGGCTCCCGTTCCGGCAGGAATCAAACGACCGACAATGACATTTTCCTTAAGACCGGCGAGTTTATCTTTCTTTCCGGCAATGGCAGCTTCCGTCAACACTCGAGTCGTCTCTTGGAAGGAGGCGGCAGAAATAAAGGAGGTTGTCTGCAAACTGGCTTTTGTAATACCGAGCAGAACAGGGGCAACGGTAGCCTCTCGACCGCCGGCTTTGGCTGCCTTTAAGTTTTCGGCGACCAACGTCTCTTTATCAACTTGTTCTCCGGCCAATAATGTTGTATCTCCGGCATCCAAAACCTCAAGTTTTTGCATCATTTGGCGGACAATCACTTCAATATGTTTGTCATTAATTTTCACACCTTGCAAACGATAAACGGCTTGAACTTCTTTGACCAAATAATCTGCCAAAGCTTCAACACCCAAAACTCTCAGGATATCGTGAGGATCCAACGAGCCTTCAACAATCATGTCACCCTTTTGAATAATATCCCCTTCACGGACAGCAACGGAAACACCTTTCGGAATAAGGTATTCACGCGTTGTTTCACCATCTTCTCCGATCACGACAATCCGTCGTTTTGTCTTAAAGTCGGCACCATATTCAACCCGTCCGGCGATTTCAGAAATAATGGCGGCATCTTTGGGACGACGAGCCTCAAAGAGCTCGGCAACACGTGGCAAACCACCCGTAATATCTCTTGTTTTAGAGCTTTCGCGAGGCAATCTGGCCAAAACATCACCCACTTGAACCTTTTGTCCGTTTTCAACGGCGACCACCGCATTAACGGGCAAATAATATCGGGCTTCCATTCCATTACTGAACTTAAAGATTTTACCCTTTTCATCCAACAAGGAAAGGTGCGGTTTTCGATCTTGCTTGGAAGATTGTTGACGCCAATCCATAACCACTTTAGAGGTTAATCCGGTTGCCTCATCAACCACTTCACGGATTGTTTCGCCATCGACCAAATCCTCATAACGAACCGTTCCGTTTTTATCAACAATGATCGGCATTGTATAAGGATCCCATTCGGCGACACGAGTTCCCTTTGTCACTTTTTGTCCGTTTTCGACCATTAATTTAGCCCCATAAGGAACTTTATGGCGTGCCTTTTCACGGTTGTTTGCATCTAACAAAGAGACCTCGCAGTTTCTTGATAAGACAATCATATCACCGGCGGAATTTTTAATCGTATTACAATTATTCAAGCGAATTTTTGCATCAAATACGGCGTCAATATTGGACTGCTCAGCCCCTCTTTGAGCCGTACCACCGATATGGAAAGTCCGCATGGTTAACTGTGTTCCCGGTTCACCGATGGATTGTGCGGCGATAATACCTACAACCTCACCTAAATTAACCGGTGTTCCTCGAGCCAAATCACGCCCATAACAAGCGGCACAAATACCGTTCTCGGCCTCACAGGTTAACACGGATCGAATACGAACGGAATCGACACCGACGGAATCAATTCGTTCCACATCATTTTCATCAATTAATTTATTTTTAGGAACAATAATTTCTCCTGTTTCAGGATCTTTAATATCCTCAGCAGCCGTTCGACCTAAAATACGCTCACCGGTTGAAGCAATCACATCCCCCCCTTCAATGATCGGTTGAATGATAATTCCTCTATCCGTACCACAATCTTCCATTGTAATAATGGCATCTTGGGCAACATCCACCAAACGTCTGGTCAAATAACCGGAGTTCGCAGTTTTTAAAGCCGTATCCACCAATCCTTTTCGAGCACCGTGGGTAGAGTTAAAATACTCCATCACCGTCAAGCCTTCCTTAAAATTGGAAGTAATCGGTGTTTCAATAATTTCACCGGACGGTTTCGCCATCAAGCCCCGCATACCGGCCAACTGACGCATCTGTGTTGCCGATCCTCGAGCTCCCGAATGAGCCATCATATAAACGGAATTAACAGGTTTCCCCGATTCTGTTTTTGAAATTTCTTTCATCATGGCATCTGCAATGGCATCCGTACAAGAAGACCACGCGTCAATAACTTTGTTATATTTTTCAAGTCGTGTAATCAAACCGTCTTGATATTGCCGTTCAAATTCGTTTGTTTTCTTCTTGGTTTCTGCCAATAATTTTTCTTTCGCGGCCGGAATAATCAAATCATCTTTTCCGAACGAAATACCGGCAGCTGCAGCCTGATGATATCCGAGATTCATAATTTTATCGGCAAAAATACAAGTTGCTTTCTGACCGCAATGACGATAAACCGCATCAATAATGTCAGAAACTTCTTTCTTACGAATGAGACGATTCATCAAACTGAACGGAATTTTTGAGTTATCCGGCAACATGGCAGCCAATTGAACTCGTCCCGGTGTTGTATCAACAATTCGCGTTCTTTTTTCACCGTTATCTTCCATAATTGTCAAACGAACTTTAATTTTGGAATGAAGTGTGACCACTTTCTCAAATAATGCATGTTCGATTTCTTGCGGACCGGAGAAAACCATTCCCTCTCCCGGTTCACCGTCTCTTTCCATGGACAAATAGTACAAGCCCAAAATAATATCCTGTGTCGGCACAATAATCGGTTTACCGCTGGCCGGTGATAAAATATTATTGGTTGACATCATCAATACACGAGCTTCCAATTGGGCTTCCATTGACAAGGGGACATGAACGGCCATTTGGTCACCATCAAAGTCAGCATTAAACGCCGTACAAACCAACGGATGCAATTTAATGGCTTTACCCTCAATCAAAACCGGTTCAAAAGCTTGAATACCCAATCTATGTAATGTCGGAGCCCGATTCAACAAAACGGGATGCTCACGAATGACTTCAGACAAAATATCCCAAACTTCCGGTTTTTCTTTTTCGACCATCTTTTTGGCCGCTTTAATTGTCGAAGCCATTCCGTATTGTTCTAATTTTGCATAAATAAACGGCTTAAACAACTCCAACGCCATTCGTTTCGGCAATCCGCACTGATGCAACAACAAATCCGGACCGACCGTAATAACCGAACGTCCCGAATAGTCCACCCGTTTACCGAGCAAGTTTTGACGGAAGCGTCCCTGTTTTCCTTTAAGCATATCGGCTAAAGACTTAAGCGGACGTTTGTTAATACCTGCCACGGCACGCCCTCTGCGACCATTATCAAACAAGGCATCCACCGCCTCTTGCAACATCCGTTTTTCATTGCGAATAATAATTTCCGGAGCCCGTAACTCAAGCAATCGTTTTAACCGATTGTTTCGGTTAATCACGCGGCGATATAAGTCATTCAAATCAGAAGTTGCAAAACGACCCCCGTCTAACGGAACCAACGGACGGAGTTCCGGCGGAATAACCGGCAGTACATCCAAAACCATCCATTCGGGACGTGAACCGGATTCCAAAAAGGACTCAACCATTTTAAGTTTTTTGACGATTTTCTTGCGTTTCATATCAGAGGTTGTCCCAATCAATTCGGCACGCAACCGTTCTGCTTCTGCGGACAAGTCAATTTGAGACAACATTTCCTTAATGGCTTCGGCACCGATCCCGACACGGAAAGCATCTTCACCATATTCTTCCAGTGCCGTCTGATATTGTTCTTCCGTCAAAAGATCGTGTTGTTTTAAAGGAGTCAAACCCGGCTCAATCACAATATACTTTTCAAAATACAGGACAGATTCCAGATTTTTTAACATCATATCCAACAAGGTTCCGATTCGACTAGGCAATGATTTCAAGAACCAAATATGCGTGACGGGAGAAGCCAATTCAATATGTCCCATACGCTCACGACGAACCTTGGATAGTGTCACTTCAACGCCACATTTTTCACAAACGATACCCCGATATTTCATTCGTTTGTACTTACCGCACAAACATTCATAATCTTTTGTCGGTCCGAAAATCTTGGCACAGAACAAACCATCTTTTTCCGGTTTAAATGTTCGATAATTGATCGTTTCGGGACGTGTGACTTCACCAAACGACCAGGATCTGATTTTTTCCGGAGAAGCAATCGAAATACGAATATCATCAAATGATTGCGGAGATGCGACCTGTCCAAATGTTTTAATCAATTCATTCATGTTTTTTACCTCTGTTTAAAGTGAAATGAGCAGGGAAGAGCCCAAACCCTTCCCTTATAAACTATTTGTCGTTTTGGTTCAACTCAACGTCCAAGCCCAAAGAACGCATTTCTTTGACCAAGACGTTAAATGATTCCGGAATACCCGATTCGAAGTTATTATCTCCTCGAATAATTGTCTCGTAAGCTTTAATACGACCGGAAACATCATCGGATTTAATCGTCAACATTTCTTGCAACGTATAGGCGGCTCCGTATGCTTCCAAAGCCCACACTTCCATTTCACCAAATCGTTGACCACCAAACTGGGCCTTACCACCGAGCGGTTGTTGTGTTACCAAACTGTATGGTCCGATAGACCGTGCGTGAATCTTCTCATCAACCAAATGGTGTAATTTCAACATATACATATAACCGATAGTCACCTTTCGATCAAACGGTTCACCCGTCAATCCATCATATAACATCACTTGACCGGATGTATCAAGACCCGCCATCTCGAACATATGATTGATGTCATCTTGATGAGCGCCGTCAAAAACAGGTGTTGCAATCGGCAATCCATTTCTGAGGTTATCAGACATAGCCACTAATTGCTCGTCTGTCATATCTGCTACTTTATTATTGTATTCTCGATCGCCATACACCTCTTTTAATTTAGCTCTCAAATCATCTGTTTTGGCTTGTTTGGCCTTAATATTGTCAACAATCTGACCGATTTGACGACCCAATTCATGGCAGGCGTACCCTAAGTGTGTTTCCAAAATCTGACCGACATTCATACGAGACGGCACACCCAAAGGATTCAACACGATATCCATCGGCGTTCCATCTTCCGTATACGGCATATCCTCAACAGGTAAAACGCGCGAAATAACACCCTTATTTCCGTGACGGCCGGCCATCTTATCACCGGGTTGCAACTTCCGTTTCGTGGCAATAAAGACCTTAATTTTCTTTAATTCTCCGGCCATCATTTCATCACCGCGTTGCAATTTTTCAACTCGATTTTCAAATTTTTCTTGCAACTCTTTTTCGGCCTGATTTAAAGTCTCGATCAACTGTTCAATTTCAGCCATGACCTGATCATCGGCAATTGAAATTTTCCGCAAATTGTAATTGGCGACATCGGACAAAACAGCTTCCGTTAAAACCGTTCCGGCTTTAATCCCTTCGGCTTTTGTCACTTTTTGACCAATTAACAAAGAACGAATTCGATCATAGAAGCTTCCTTGAATAATGGCTTTTTCATCATCTCGATCTTTAGCCAATCGACTGATTTCAGCCTGTTCAATAGATAAAGCTCTTTCATCTTTTTCAATGCCTCGGCGTGTAAAAATACGCACATCGACAACGGTTCCATAGACCCCCGGCGGAACGCGCAAAGAAGAATCTCGAACGTCAGCTGCCTTTTCACCGAAAATTGTTCTGAGCAACTTTTCTTCCGGTGTCATAATTGTTTCACCTTTCGGTGTCACCTTACCGACCAAAATATCTCCGGCTTTCACTTCGGCACCGATATAAACGATACCCGTTTCATCCAGATTTTTCAATCCTTCTTCACCGACATTCGGAATATCTCGTGTAATTTCTTCTTGTCCCAATTTGGTATCACGAGCCACCACTTCAAACTCTTCCAAATGAATAGAGGTAAACACATCATCTTTTGCAATGCGTTCGGAAATCAAAATAGAGTCTTCGTAGTTATACCCGTTCCACGGCATAAAGGCGACCAAAACATTTCGTCCTAAAGCCAATTCACCCAACTGTGTACAAGGGCCGTCAGCAATAATATCACCCTTTGTCACCACCTCACCTGTTTTAACAAGCGGTTGTTGTGTCATACAAGTTCCTTGATTGGAACGTTGGAATTTTTCCAATGTATAAATATCAACGGCCGAAGATGTTGAAGACAAATCATCTGTTGCCCGAATAACAATACGAGAAGAATCCACTTGTTGAACAACACCGGAACGGCGTGCCACAATAGCCACTTTTGAATCTCTGGCGACCTTCCCTTCCATTCCCGTTCCGACGAGAGGAGCTTCATTTTTCAACAAAGGAACACCTTGTTTTTGCATGTTAGATCCCATCAAAGCTCGGTGAGCGTCATCATTCTCCAAGAATGGAATTAAAGAAGCAGCGACCGAAACAACCTGTCGAGGATCAACATCCATTAAATCCACCTCTTCACGTTTGGACAAGATTGCCTCACCTTCATGACGAGCCATCACAAACTCTTCGGAAAAAGCTCCGTCTTTTGTTAATTTTGCATTAGCTTGCGCAATGATATGAGAAGCCTCTTCCATAGCAGACAAATAAACCACCTCATTTGTCACTTTACCATCGACAACTTTTCGATACGGTGTTTCGATAAATCCGTACTTATTGATTTTTGCGTAAGATGCCAATGAGTTAATCAATCCGATGTTCTGACCTTCCGGCGATTCGATCGGACAAATACGACCATAGTGTGTCGGATGAACGTCACGTACTTCCATACCGGCACGATCTCTCGTCAATCCACCCGGTCCTAAAGCAGATAACCGGCGTTTATGTGTAATCTCAGAAAGCGGGTTATTTTGATCCATAAATTGTGACAACTGAGAAGATGCGAAAAATTCACGAACAGCTGCGGATAACGGTTTTGCATTAATTAAGTCATACGGCATAACCGAATCGATTTCACTGGACGTCATTCTTTCACGGATCATACGTTCCATGCGCAATAAACCTAAGCGATATTGATTTTCCATCAATTCACCAACGGAACGAACCCGTCTGTTTCCTAAATTATCAATATCATCAATTTGACCTTTTCCATCTTTTAGTTCAACCAAGGTCTTTAAAATTTTAAGAATATCCTCTTTTCTTAAAACACGAACCGAATCCGGAACTTCATTCAGATCAAAACCCAAACGAGCGTTCATTTTGACACGACCGACAGAGGATAAATCATACCGCTCTAAATCAAAGAACATGCTTCGGAATAAGGCGTCAGCGGTTTCAACAACCGGCAATTCACCGGGGCGCATAATTTTATAAATATCGATCAACGCCTCTTCACGGGTTGTGTTCTTATCAGCAACTAATGTATTCCGAATATATGGGCCAACATTGACGTAATCAATATGTAAAACAGAAACTTCTTTAACTTTCAAAGCCTCCAATTGAGCAACATCATCTTCCGTGATTTCATCACCGGCTTCCATCACGACTTCACCCGTATTTTCATCGATAAAATCCGTTGCCACAAAGCGCCCGATCAGATCTTCCGAACTCACACGGAATTCTTCCAATCCATCTTTTTGGAGCTTTTTGGCTTTCGCCATATTCAACTTTTCACCCTTTTCCAAAACGACTTTTCCGGTTTTAGCATCCACCAAATCAAAAGAAAGTTTAACTCCCTTCATTAAAGCGGGGATAAAAGCTGTTTTCCATCCTTTCTTATCTTTTTTGAAAACAATTTTTTCATAGAAATAAGATAAAATTTCTTCTTTGCTCATTCCAAAAACATCCGCCGGATCCATTTCAAGACCTTCGGCTTTCGCTTCCAAGCGTTTTTGAGCCGTTTCTTCGCTATCTAACGCATACAACAAAGAAGAAACCGGCAATTTCCGACGACGGTCAATACGCACATAGACCAAATCTTTGGCATCAAATTCAAAATCAATCCAAGATCCGCGGTACGGAATGACACGAGCAGCAAATAAAAATTTTCCGGACGAATGAGTCTCGCCATTGTCATGATCAAAGAAAACACCTGGGGAACGGTGCATTTGAGAAACGACGACTCGCTCTGTACCATTCACAATAAACGTTCCTCTTTCAGTCATGAGGGGTAAATCACCCATATAAACATCTTGCTCTTTAATATCCCGAATAGACCGCATTCCGGTTGCCGCATCAACATCCCAAACAACCAGTCTTAAAGTAGCTCGAACCGGAGCTGCATAAGTCAAAGATCTTTTTAAGCACTCATCGACATCAAACTTTGGCTCATCTAATTCGTACTTCACAAACTCTAAATCACCTCGACCGGCAAAATCATGGATCGGGAAAATAGATTTAAACACTTCTTGGAGACCAATATCTTCTCTTTTCGAAACAGGAACACCCCATTGCAAGAATTGATTGTAAGAACTTGTTTGAACCTCAATTAAATTTGGCATTTCGACAACCGGTTCAATTCGGCCAAAATTTTTACGAACTCTTCTGCGATTTATTTCGGATTTGATCATGTGCGTAATCCCCATTTTTTTATTAACACTTTCGACTAAAAGGAGTCGGATCCTTAACTCGTGTCCAATTTAAAGGCATTGGAACCTTGACTTGCGTCTTTTTAGCGGTATCGGGTCGACATCAATTAAGTCAATTGATGCGACCCAATTTCACCTTTTTTGAAATAAAATTATTTCAATTCAACCTTAGCACCGGCGGCTTCGAGTTGTTTTTTGATTTTCTCAGCTTCGTCTTTAGAAACGCCCTTCTTTAATTCTTTCGGAGCGCCTTCGACCAAGTCTTTAGCTTCTTTCAAGCCCAATCCTGTGATTGTACGAACTTCTTTAATAGCAGCAATTTTATTAGAACCACCATCTGTCAAAATAACATCAAATTCTGTTTTTTCTTCAGCGGCAGCACCGGCAGCACCGGCAGCAGCAACAACAGGAGCTGCAGCGGAAACGCCCCATTTTTCTTCCAACATTTTAGATAATTCAGCAGCTTCCAAGATTGTTAAAGCTGATAATTCATCAACAATTTTATTTAAATCAGTCATTTTTATATTCCTTTTTTATAAAGTTTAATTAAAGTATCGTTTGTCAAAAATTAAGCGGCAGCTTGTTCTTTTTCGGAATAAGCTTTTGTCACACGTGCCAATTGACCGGCAGGAGCCTGCAACAAGCCAATTAACTTGCCACGCAATTCGTCCAAAGACGGCAAAGAAGCCAATTCATTAA
Organism: uncultured Alphaproteobacteria bacterium; assembly: GCA_949286245.1. Taxonomy (GTDB): domain Bacteria; phylum Pseudomonadota; class Alphaproteobacteria; order CAAHEQ01; family UBA3637; genus CALXPF01. Next base: position 3,775 of record CASECF010000020.1, on the reverse strand, counting down.
TTGTCTTTACATCAATTCTTTGTCCGTTCATGACGCCACCGATCACCTCAAAGCGATCATTGTCTTTGGCCATTTTGACAACTGCTCGTGCTGCGGAAATCGCATCATCGGAATAAGCAATTGCGGTAGGGCCCGTCATTAAATCAATGATAGATTCACATGGCGTTCCTGCGAGAGCCAATTTTGTCAAACGGTTTTTCGTCACACGATAGTTTGCTCCGTCATTCAAGACATTATTCCGCAAAGTAGTTGTTTCAGCCATTGTGATACCATTGTTATGCGTCACAACAACCAAAGCCGCTTTGTTGAAAATCTCTTTCATATCGGAAATCAACTGTTGTTTTTCTTCACGTTTCACGACTTTTGTCTCCGTTATTTTGAATTCAAGATTACTCTTGTCTTCTGGTTTACATTTGGTTTTTAAAGACCATCTTTAAAAACCCCCTTTTTCCTGCCCAGAAAACTCGTTCTTTCATTCCCATTGGAATAACTGACTTATTTTCTGTCTATGCCGGCGGGATGCTTCCCTTTATTCTTATCCCGTGATAAGCACCAACAGTCTCGGACAGGTTATTCGAAAGGTAATTTTTTCTTTTCAAAAAAATTACCTTTCAATTTTTATCCATTAATGCTGGATAAAGCAACTTTTACACCGACTCCCTGAGTTGTGCTCAAAGCGACCTGCTTTAAGTAAACACCCTTGGAAGAAGCTGGCTTCATACCGTTAAGCGTTTTCACAAAAGCAACGACATTTTCTTTAATTTTGTCATCTGCGAAACTCACCTTACCAATACCGGCATGTACAATACCTGTCGAATCGACACGGAATTGAACCTGTCCGGCTTTAGCAGCCTTAACAGCATCTGCGACATCCATTGTCACCGTTCCCAACTTGGGGTTTGGCATCAATCCTTTCGGACCTAAAATCTTACCGATACGACCAACAAGGCCCATCATATCCGGTGTTGCAATAAGGCGTTGGAAATTAATGTTCCCAGCCATAATACTATTCATTAAATCTTCATCACCAACGATATCAGCTCCGGCTTTTTTGGCCTCTTCGGCTTTTGGTCCTTTTGCAAACACAGCAACCGATAAAGTTTTGCCTGTTCCGGCCGGCAATGAAACCGCGCCACGAATCATTTGATCTGATTGACGAGGATCCACACCCAAGCTAACGGCAATATCAACTGTTTCATCAAACTTGCCAGAAGCATTTGCCTTAATTGTTTTGATCGCCTCATCCAATTCATATGCTTTGGATGTATCAACCGTTTCGTAAGCTTTTCTTAATCTTTTTCCGTATTTCATCTTCTTACTCCACTACATCGATACCCATTGAACGGGCTTGTCCTGCGACCATTTCCATTGCAGCCTCAACCGAATGACAATTCATGTCCGGCATTTTTTGAGTAGCAATTTCTTTAATTTGCGCTTTTGTAATTTTAGCGACCTTTTTACGTCCCGGTTCTTTAGACGCACTTTTCACATTAGCGGCTTTTTTAATTAAATAGCTCACCGGAGGCAATTTTGTCACAAATGTGAATGTCCGATCAGCATAAGCCGTAATGATAACGGGAATTGGTGTACCCGGTTCCATTTTTTGCGTTTTTGCATTAAACGCTTTACAAAATTCCATAATATTCAACCCACGTTGACCCAAAGCCGGTCCGACGGGAGGTGACGGATTTGCTTTACCGGCTTCGATCTGAAGCTTAATAAAGCCAATAACCTTTTTTGCCATTTTATAACCTCATTTTAAAAATCCAATTCATTGAACAATTTCTTGCTTTGAAGTTCTGTGGTCTGATGTTGGCGCATCTGCCACACAGAAAGAGGATCCGAATTGGTTTGATCCCCCTCTTTAAATACTACGCTTTTTTGACCTGCGTATAATCTAAATCCAATGGTGTCATTCGTCCAAAAATAGAAACAGAAACCTTTAAACGCTCTTTCTCCGAATCTACTTCTTCAACCGTTCCCGTGAAAGAAGCAAACGGCCCCTCTATGACGCGAACCTGTTCACCCACCTCATACGAAACAACAGCTTTCGGCTTTTCAACACCCTCTTTGACCTGATGCAAAATACGCATCGCCTCTGCCTCGGTAATCGGAGTTGGTTTTTTACCGCCCAAAAATCCCGTCACCTTTGGAGTCGAATTGACGAGATGCCACGTTTCGTCCGTCATTTCCATTTTAATTAAAACATACCCCGGAAAAAACTTTCTTTCTGTTTCAACCTTTGTTCCATTTCGAACACTGATAACATTTTCGGTCGGCACCAAAACCTGCTCAAATTTATCAGTTAAACCCTTTTTATCCGCTTGCTCCTGAACAAAAGCGGCAATTTTATTTTCAAATCCGGAATAAGTATGAACAACGTACCACCGAATAGCCATTCACTAACCTCCCAAAATCAACCGAATCATTGCAGCAAAAACCAAGTCGATCAAAAACAAAAATAAAGCCAGAACAATACTCATAACAATAACGGTTAAAGTTCCCTGCATGGTTTCTGCTCGTGTTGGCCAAGTGACCTTTGAAATTTCCTGTTTTACTTGGCGAACGAACTGTGCCGGCGTTGTTTTCATCTTTAATTCCTTCTCCTTTAATGGCAGGGGCGGCAGGGATCGAACCCGCGACCTTCGGTTTTGGAGACCGACGCTCTACCAGTTGAGCTACACCCCTTTTTCTTATCTTCCAACTCTTAAAACGAATCACATACTTAAACGATAAGACGAGTTATGATAAACAACTCAAAACAAAATGTCAAGTCTTTTTTAAGACCCCCTTAATTTTTTATTAACCAATCATATAAAGAGCCGATAATCTCATAATATAATCTTTTTTCTATTTCTGTCTATATTTAATCATCATAAAAATCATGAAACACCTTATTCGATTCAGGCAGATTTAATTGGAGACAATATATTTATATCAAGGATATTAAGGACTTTTCTTCAATAACAAAAATAGAAAAACAAGTAAAACCAATGTATTGACAAGATTTTTTTTGTCGCAAGAAAAAGATCCTTTTTTTTATACACGAAAGGATGGGAGAAAATCAAGGTTTTTTTGCTCTAAAAAGCGTTTCAAAAAAAGGATCGTTTTTTTGAAACACTTTTGGAGGGACGGAATGTTCAAAGAGTTGATTTTAAAGAGTAAAATCAGGGCTAAAATTAAAAACCTGAAAAAGAGTGCTTCATCCGAATCGGGGCGGTCGATGGTGGAGATGTTGGGCGCTTTGGCGATTATGGGTGTTCTCTCAATCGGAGCAATCGCAGGATATCGATATGCGATGGATCAGCATAAAGCCAATGAGACAATCAATGAACTGACGCTCAGAGCGGTGAGTGTGGGAGAACAGGTGAGACAAAACAGAGGGACACTCACAATGGACGAGTTTCCTGCGACAACGAGACAAGGGTATCTTGTGACGGCGTTTCGAGAGCCGAATGATCCAAAACTGTTTGAGTTAGAAGTGACGGATGTGCCTGTTGGGGTCTGTCAAAAGATTTTAAAGATGGGGTGGAAGCTCCCCGTTTTGATCAAAGCAAACGAGATTGTGTATGGGGGGAACGATCTGATCTGTGAACCGAGCGAGATGGATAACAGAGAAACGGCAACCATGGTATTTTTGTTTGATGAAGATATGGACGAGACAGCCCTGCCCAACTGGTATTGTGAGAAGGACAGTGATTGCGGATCGTGTCAACGGTGTCAAGAGAACATTTGTGTGTCCTCATGCGAGGGGTATGAGAGATGTGCGGAAGAT
>CASECF010000019.1 GCA_949286245.1 uncultured Alphaproteobacteria bacterium | reverse complement strand
AAATATTAAATAATTTATTTAAATTTTAATAAGTTATAAATAATATACATACGTGGAGTTATTTTTTTCTTTCCATTTCTTTTAAATATGATATAATAGAAAGAAATTCAGGTGCGAGGATGATTTTTTGAAGAATCGGATGTTGATGGAAGTCATTCTTGTTGAGGCGTTTGTTTTTATGAATGAAAGGAAGAGGCAAATGAGCTCGGTTCAAGAACGATATGATTATTATGCGGCGGCTTTTCGAGATTATTTAAAAAATGGTGATGATTTAAATTTCTCCTATATTTTACGGACCGGAGAAGAAGCACCGCACATTCGATCGGTGGATCAATACGACAGAGAAAGTATTTCTTTGGTGGCTTCGCTTTTGACCGATCTTGTTAGACGAGAGGAAAAGGGTTTTGAAAAGGCTCCCTCTAAATGGGCGCTTATTTCTTTAAAATCTTTGGCGGATAAGGGATATCCGAAAGCTGAAATGGAATATGCATATCTTATGAAAGAACAAAAAAATTCCAAGGAAGCTGAAGAGTATATGAAACGCTATTTTCAAAATCCGTTTGAAAAAAAAGAAGAAAAAAATCACATGGCTGAGTGGGTTTTGCAAGAATTCGGACATGATTTCGGATGGAGAGAACGTTCAAAATTTAATTTAAAAGAGTGTGTGCAAACAAATGCCGATTGCTTTTCTTTATATCAGGAAGGAAAAGAAACTCAGGGGCTTCCTGACCGTATCATGCGTATGGCTCAAGTGTTGGATAACGTGTCATCAGCCACACCGGAGGAACGAGAGGTCGCAACTCATTTCTCGCGACATCTTTGGATTTTAGCAATGCAGGAAAAACAAAAAGTTGATGATCAAACAGCCCATATTGCTGCAGAAGCGTTAGGAATTTTGGCTGATAAAAAATATCCCTTAGCTCAATTGCGGTATGCCGCCTTTTTGAAATTGAAGGGAGAGGATCAAACGGCTCAGTTCTATTTGGATCAAGCGGTTCGTAATCCGGTTTCTTTTGATCATAAGGAGCGCTATTTGTCCGAATTGAAAAAAATGGGGTTGCGTCCGACACAAGAGCCTTCTCAACAAAAAGTCGGCTTGGGAGCGGTATTGCGGGGATTAACACATCATGTTCGAACCCTCTTAAACGGTTCGGAAGAGCAGAAAACAAAAGATTTTCAGAAACAAAAGGAACTTTTGAAACGTCAATCTCATCGCCGCTGAGAAATATTTTGTTTGGATCCTATGGAAAAGCCGATTAAAGGAATTTGCATGCTTTGAGGTGTTTCTCGGTAAGTATTAAAGAAAGCTGATAGCTGTTCTTTAATAGAAAAATGGTTCTTATTTGATATTTACATAAAGACCTCAAAACGCGATAACAAAAGATAAAAAAGTAAAAAAGATCGCTTAAAATCAAAGTGTGTTCGAAAAAAATAGGTTTTGAATAAAATGGGTTGTCGGCTACTTATTTTATCTCGGATATAAGTTTAGATCATACCTCTTTGTGTGGTTTTTTATCTCTCTAAGAAACGAGCCGGATAATAGACGGATTATTTGGAAATTACCGAACAATCAAAATGGGAAGAAACGGAGATTGTTTAATCGTTTGAGTAGGCTTATTAAAAATACTGGAGTTTAGATGGAGTCTAAACTTGTGACGTGGTGTCATAAAACCTTGAAACACAATGCTTTGAAGATTTCTTTTCGTTAAAGGATAATCCAAATCAAGTGAAATTTGATAACGCAAAAAGGACATCAAAAAATTAACGATTTGCTGTTATTCCCTCTTTTTATAAAAAAGTGATTTACTCACTTCTTATTGCATGTATACATTTAAATATAAAAGAATTATATATTGATTTTTAAAGCTTTTTTATTTTTTCTTTTGGGAAAAAGTATTTTGTGGTATAATAAAAAAGTCATAGAGCCGTATTATCAGATAAGGAGAGGCAATGGATCCAATACAAGAGAAATCGTATGAAGTCTTCCCAACAACTGTTGGAAGTCTTGTTTTTGCTATTGCACAAAAACAAGGGGAGGTTGATCATCCGAGAGTTGTTTATGACGGGGGTCCGCATGCTTTGTTGTTTCGATCTTCCGAAGAGGTTGTTGTTTTGGATTTTTTGCATCCTAAAGCTCAAAAATTGTTAAAAAATTTAGATGAAACATATATTTCTGAGATTGATCATTCTGTTTCTGCCATTTCAAAAATGTATGCGGTACCGGTTCAACATGTGAAACGGTTGCCGTTGGATTTATCTTCTTTAGAACAAAAATTATTTAAACAAACACTTAAGACTCAACCTGTCTAGAAGGGATATGATATGCCGTCCTTAAAATATAATAGGCCTGTTGTTTTTGCCTCTGATTTACATCGAGAAGCACAGGAGTTGGTTGTTTTATTTGAGGGGGCTTTGAATGCTTCTTTCTTTGAAAATTTTGCGAATCGGAAAACGAGAATGCGCCTGATTGATTTGGCTTATCAGCTTTCTTGTTGTCCGGTTGTTTCTGATTTTTATAAACAAAAAATATTATCTCCTCTTCTGAAGGAAAAACGAAATCAAAATAAAATTAAGGATCTTTTGGATAAGGTCACTTTCCCGAGCCGATATCAGTTTATCCCTGTTTCCGGTTTCGATCTTTTTAGAATAAAGCATATTTTAAGCGATTTTCCTGATTTAAGAGAACGTTGGGGAAGAGAGGGAGAGCGATGGGTCGGTATGGTTCAAAGAGATAAAGAAATTGATCAACTGATGGATTTAACTCGTTTTTTTTGTTATTCAAACGAAAGATCCAAAGAAACACGATATTATGATGTTCGTCGGGTCATTAAAGAGATTGTTCAAGATCCAAAAATTTATCCGAAATTAAAAAACGGAATCGGCTTTTTATACAAACATACGCAAAGAGTTTCTGAAACCGATGAACAGAAATTATCCAAACCTATTCAAATTTCTTGTTCACCAAAAGAATGGTTTTTTATGAATAGATTGGCAGATGGTCGACCGATCAAGGAGAGATCCTCTTCTTTTCAACAGGATGATCCATCTTTATTGTCTCATTTGGCAATGCTAAAAAGAAATACCGGTTCTGACAAGGGAAAAATGCCTTCTATAAAAAAGAAAGAAAGTTTGATCGATCAGCTCAAAAAAGTCTCTCGAAAAATGAGTTTTCGATTCAATCGGAACTCTTTTTGGAATCGAGGGAAATAATCAATTTTTGATTTGAATGAATATGGAAAGAAATTTTTTCTTTTTTTTCTTTTAGATGAAGCCAAGGGATATTATTTCCGATCTATTTTATAAAAAACGATTGACTATGATTTTATTGATTGTTCCTGATCAATGTATCAAGAGGATCGGATTTGAGGTTTTTGTATATTGCTTGAAATGGCACCTATTGGCGGAAAGAAAGATGATAAACGATATTCTGGAGATAGATTTTGAGGCTTAGAATAACATATCGAGAAAAAAAGGGATTTTTTAAACTTGAAAAATATTGATTATGATCAAATTATCAATATCAATTGATTTCAAAAAAAGGCGATAAAATATCGCCCTTTTTATTTTTTCCTTTTATTTCTTTAGAGGAGACATATTGAGATTGACTTCTTCATCCAGATAGTACATATCACCTGTGATTGGATCAATAATTAGATATCCGATTAAGCCACCGAAGACAAAATTGCCGACATAATACCAGCCGCTCACATGCCAATCTATAATACGGGTTTGTGTTTTAAACCCGTCTTTTGAGGCAATGATCGTATATTTTTCGGGGTTAAAATAACCACTTTGAGCCGATGTTTTGAGTGTTAAGGTTGTCGGCGTTTGCCCTTCAAAAATAACTTCGCCGGATTTATTGGAGATTTTAATATCCACCTTCTCAACATTGGCTTTAATGGGAACTGATTGTGTGTTGTCTCTCATGATGGTGGCACAAGAGATCGACAGGGGTGTTCATAATCCGATTACTAAAATAAATAAAAGTTTTTTCATTTTGAACATCCTTTCTTCTGAGTTAAAACAAAACCCACCCAATAAAAGGGGAGCGGATGTTCGAAAACCATTGAATGTTATGGCTCGGCCTATTTGGCAGATAACCTTATTTAGCCGACATCCACCCCAAGGCAGAAATCGACATAAATATTTTAAGTCGTTATGTAAACGACTACATTCACAAGGGTTTTCGACGCCCTAGATATAGAATTAACCTATATCCGAATTTATCTTAGGCAAAAAGAGTTAAATATTCGTTAAGTCTATAAAGTGTTTTTGGGGGAGGGGGGATAGAGGGGATTTTTAAAAAGCGCTTTTAATAAAGAAGGGTTTCTCAGCCGATCAGATGGTATGTCCTTACTTTGTTTTATCGTTCATTGATTTGTTCTGGAGACATATAATTGTTCACATGTTTAAGAATGTAATATCAAAATTATGTTTTGAGCAGGATAAGCAGCTTCAAAAAAATGTGTTGCATGACAGAAACGAAAGAGAGTTAACCATCTTCAAGATGCAAAAGAGCAGAAACGCAGAGAGGGATAACAATCAACGATGGTCCCCAAGCGGCTAAAAAGAGAGGTAAGCTTTGAGATAATCCCAAAACATTTGTCACTTGTGACAGGAAATAGAGTAAAAATCCCGAAAGAATAGCTAAGATCAGCCGAATGAGAAATTTTCCTTGTCGTGTTGTCGGGGGTAGGGCAAAGACGGCTGCGATAAAGATCATGGCCAGTAAAAATGCCGGATAGGCGATTAATCCGTTAAAATACATTTCATGGTTGATTGAGGAGAAGCCGGAGTCCTTTAAAAATCGGATAAATTTTGGGAAGCGCCAAAAGGACATGGTGCGTGGCTCATCAAAGCGTTCTAAAATTCGCTCTAAGTTAAAGTCAGTTTCAACAATGGCTTGAGCTTTAGTATAACTGTCTTCTTTAACCGGATCAATAACAAACGCATTTTTTAAAATGAGTTTTCCGTCACCTAAAACACCGACATTGGCTTCCATCTGTTGCAAAAACGTATCTTCTTTCGTTAATTCGAAAACGGATACTTTGTCGAGTAAAACTTCATTATCTTTCTGTCGAACACGAGAGGCACGCACGACAATTGTTTTGTCGTCTTTTGTTTCGCGAAGCCATAATCCGTCTTCAGACCAAGAAAATGGATGGGATCGAGACATTCCGATTCGTTCTTCCAAACGCTCAAATTGTTTGGCCGTTAGTGATGCGACAGGGTTGAATACGGTGACGTCAAAAACACCGATAATGAGGGTAAACATTAAAATCGGTAAGATAAAATTCCATACCGATAAACCCACGGCACGCATGACGATCAGTTCGGATGAGTTGCTGTATTTAAAAAAGAAAATAATACCGGCGATTAAGGTGACAAAAGGTAAAATAATATGAATCATTTGAGGCGATTTCAGTAAAGCCAAAATCCCCACGTCAATAAACGCTATATTTTCTCGTTTTGCAGCGTTTCTTAACAGTTCGATCGTATCAAAAAGCAAAACGATAGCTGTTAAAACAAACAGAGTCGCAAAAAAGATCAAAGCAAATTGCTTTAAAATATATCGAAACAGTATTAAATTCATGAAATTCCTTCTTAACTTTTTTCCTTATACCAAAAAAAAAGAAAAAAGTCATTCTTTTTTTAAGACTTTTTTTAAACAAATTGAGGTTCCGGAAAAGGTATATCAGTTTGGATCTGCTTATGAGACCGGTTCGTCGTTAAATGGTCGTTGAGAGATTATTTAAGAGATATTTTAAAATATGTTTTTTTGATTGAGGTTATTCTTCTGTTTCTTGAGAGAGGGCTTTTCGGGCGATTTCATAAGAAAAACCGGCACGTCCTAAGGTGGCCATATCTTTCATGTAAAAAGCGTCTTGTTGATTTTGAGGCCGAAAGCAACCCAATTTCTTTTTCTTGACGAAATGATCGGCGCGATCTTGTTCGGAAGAGGGGAGTGTTGTTAACAGATGATGGATTATATCTTCCGAGATGCCGGCTGATTTTAACTTCATTAAAATAAATTGATTTGATTTTCCTTGCTCGGAAAGGCGTCTGATTTGATTTTGAGCGTAGCGTTCGTCAGATAGATAGCCCAGCTCCGAAAGGTGCCTGAGAATATCTTCAATCCATTTTCCCGCTTCCGGATTGATCGATTGACCTGCTTGGATTGATTTTTGAATACGGCGATTTAAAACGGTTCTGACCTTTTCTAAAGAGGCATCATATCGAGACAGATAGAAAAGAGCTATGTTGTATAACCGTTTGTGTGTTATGGGTTTTTGAGAAAGAGGGCCTTTTTTTTGTTCGGTTGGTGTCATGGATTATGGTTCCGAAGGTGATGTTTTCTTTTTTGAGAATTCAGTTAAAAAACTCTTTTAAAAAAATGCTTTTATAAAAAAGATTTTGACAGTCTCAAACGGTTCAGACAGTTTAGATCACTTTTTTTACGTTGACAAGAGATTTTGTTTTTTCCATAATATTTCTCATGAAGCAGAGACGCTAAAGACAAGTCAAATTATATTGGAAATAAAAATGGATATTATACAATCGTTTATGTTAGATGGCGGATTGTTTCGGGGTGTTTTTATTGCCGCCGATCAATCTCTTCAAGAATTAAATGAAAAACATCAATACCCTCAGGCGGTTAAAAAGGTTTTGAATGAATGTGCCGTTATGGCTTTTGCTTTATCGAACGGATTAAAGTATGACGGTCGTTTTGCTCTTCAACTGCGCGGACAAGAAAAGGTTTCGTCCGTTTATGTGGACGTCACCAAAGAAAATCGTATTCGGGGATATGCGGTTTATGATCAGACGGCTTCTTGGGATACGGACATATCGTTTCGTTCTCTTTTCCCGACCGGAGAATTGCTTTTTTCCGTTTCTCAAATCGGGCAGGAGCCTTATCAGGGTATTGTTCAATTAACGGGGGAAACCCTTGTTCAAACGGTTCAATCGTATTTTGATTTATCGGTTCAAATCCCGACTTTGATCATAACGGATTCTGATCAGGATCGCATCAGATGTTTGTTGATCCAAAAAATGCCGGATAAAAAAGAGATCCCATATGAGATTCAAAATGACTTGTGGGAAACCGTCAGAATTTTGGCAAAAAGTGTGCAACATGACGAGCTGTTCGGAACATTAACACCGAAAGAAATTTTATTCCGGTTATTTCATGAACATCAATTGGTTATTTTTAATGAGCAAAAGCCTTTTTTCTCTTGTGATTGCCATCGGGATAAAATGTTCCGTTTTTTAAAAAAATTGACCCCGATTGAAAGAGAAGAATTGTATCAAAATAATCAAATTATAACTTCTTGTCAATTTTGCGGGCAGGAGTACACGTTTAAAAAGGAGGAGTTAGAGTGAGCAAATTTGTGGGTGTTTTGATCGGATTTTGTTTTCTGGTTGCTTGTCAGGGGCCTGATTTACATTCATTTTTCGTGGATACGGGACAAGATAAACAGCCGATTGCCCTCAATGTCGGGGAGATACAGGTTGTTTCTCATGTTTCTTCTTTTGATCGATTGCCACATATTGAAAATCAGCTTCCGGTATCTCCCGAGCAGGCTTTAAAAGATTGGGCAAAAAATCGATTTTATGCATATAATACAAACTCCCCCATCAAAGCTCGTATTTTGATTGAAGAGGCGTATATGACGCAGGAAGATCGAAAAAATGAGGCTTGGTATGTATTTGACAATGTGTCTTATCGATTGACATATAAAATCGTGTTATCCTTTATAAAGGGATCGGATACTCTTTATTCTCAATCGGTCATTGGATTTGAAATGGAAGAAATTCCCATGAAAAGCTCTTTGACGAAAAAGGAACAAACGTTTGAAAAAATGATGAATAAGATGATTCGCAAAGTGGATCAGAAACTTACGTATGATATTCCGAATCAATTTAAATAACCCAAAGAGTGAAAATTACCTTGATTTTGGATGATAAAACAGATAATCCCCCAGTAGAAAAAACACAGCTTTTTTTATGGTATGTGCTTTGTTTTTGTGGGGGTTGTGTTTTGTATTTAACCCTCTCATTCGAGCCGAATTTTAGCGTCATAGGAGTGTTTTGTCTTCTTTCAGCCATTGTTTGGTGCCTTTTCTATCGATCAAAACGAATGTTGTTATGGAGCGGGTGTTTTTTCTTTTTTATTTTTGGATGTTTTTGGTCACAGGTTCGAACAAAATGGGTTGAAGCGCCCGTTTTAACCAAAACGATGTCATCTGCGGTTGTTCAAGGAACGGTAGAAAACAGTATTTCTTCTTTTGAGCGTCAGAAAATTATTTTAAAAGAGATTCGTATTGATGGTCTCTCTCCTGAAAAAACGCCTCAGCGTATTCAATTAACCGCCTCTTTTAAAATCCCTCAATTTCAAAAGGGAGATCAAATAACCGTTCACGCTTTTTTATTCCCTCCTTCTATGCCGGTTATGATCGGTGGATATCAAACGGCCAGAATGGCTTTTTTTGAACAAAAGGGAGCTTATGGCGTTATTCGAAAAGTAATGTCATATACCCCTTCTGTATCGGATCGAGGTTTCTGGCATTTTATTGATCGTTGGCGTCAGGCTATTTTAGAAAAAACAACAGCTGCTTTACCGCCGAATGAGGCCGGTGTGGCCGTCTCCTTGATCATCGGAGATCAAAATTTGGTGCTCCCCTCTGTTTATCGATTATATCAAATCGCCGGTATAACGCATGTCTTGTCCGTTTCAGGTTTCCATATGAGTTTGATTGCCCTTTTGATTTTTTTTGTCATTCGTGGAGGATTAGCCTTTTTCCCGACATTGGTTGAACTTTGGAATACAAAAAAAATAGCTGCGATTATCACTTTAATTGTTTCTTTTTTATATTTGGTGTTATCTGATTTTCAAACACCGGCCGTTCGATCATTTTTGATGATTGCTCTTGTCTTGATTGCCGTTGCTTTTGATAGACGGGTTTTTTCATTAAGAACGGTTGCTTTGGCGGCTTTTATTATTTTATTGATTCAGCCGGAGCTTATTTTGTCGATTAGTTTTCAATTATCGTTTATGGCGGTTGTCGCTCTGGTTCGATTTTATGCACCGATGATGCGGTTTTTGTCTCAAAAATTACCACCAAAAGGATTTATCTCCTTTATTATGAAAGCCTCTTTAGGCGTCATTGTCGTTTCGGCATTGGCAACATTTGTGACCTTCCCGTTTGTTATTTATTATTTTAATCAAGTTTCCCTCTATGGTATTTTGGGTAATTTACTCACCGGTTTTTTGTTCTCTTTTGTGATTATGCCGATTTTGGTATTGGCTGTTTTATTGATGCCGTTTGGTCTTGAATCTGTTTTTTTAAAGGGAGCCGGTTTTTTCTTGTCGCAAATCGAGACAGTTTGTTCCGCTTTAGCCGAATTACCGGGGGCTTATGGGATGCTTCCCTCTTTTGATGGGTTTGGGCTTTTTCTGTTTAGTATGGGTTTTTTGGTTATTTCAGTTTGTCGTTCTCGGTGGCTTTGGAAGACAGGATGGGCTTTAATCTGTTTATCTGCCCTTTCAATTATAACGGTGTCTACCCCTGTTTTTATGGTGTCGGGAAATGGACGAGCTTTTGCATTAAAAGATCCGGAAAAAGGATTACTGTTGAATGAGAGTTATCGTCAAAGATGGACGACGGATCAGTGGTTGAAACGACTGGGGATTGTCCCTGAAAATTATGTTTTGGAAAAGCGATTTAATCCTGATTTTGTTATGATCAAAGGATATAAAATTGCTTTAACCCGATCAGCGTGTTCCGATGCAGATCTGACTTTTTTAATTAAGACGCCTCAAAAACGAAAAGGACAAGCAGAAGAATACTTACCTTGTCGGGGTGTGGTTTACACAAAAGAAGATTTGGAACAGGGACAAACACATGAAGTTTTTATTTCGTCAACCGGAATAAGTGTCAAAAGTGTCTGTGATACGTTGCCGGATCGTCCATGGTGGCGAGGCTATTGCCAATCACGAAAAAGAGATTGAAAAAACTTGCTTTTTGTTTTTTTCAATATATAATACCTTCTATGATTATGCGATTTGTATTATCGGTTATGGTTCTTCTATTGTGTTGCTCTTGTCAATCTCATCCCGATTGGCGGGGAAAGGAGCATATGCGTGTTTTACAATTAAGTGATTTTGAAAATAAAACACCAAAAGAAATTCAAAAAAAATTGGGAACTCCTCAGCTTGTTCGTCAGGAAGGTCAGTTTGGTATTTGGGTTTATCATAAAGACGGTCGGTGTATTTTAATTTATTTTGATCAAACCGAAAAAAGTCGATATGGTGAAGCGCGAATGACTGTTTAATTTTTGCTCATGAAGAGAGTATTCGCATTTTTTGTAGGATTGAACGCATTATTAGGATAATTTTTGATCATTTTTAAACAAAAAAAAGAATATTTATTTTTTTTGTCATTTTTTTATTGTCAAAAGAATATATCTTAGCGTATAATACCTCTGTATTTGGAGAAGGAGAAAAATAATGAAATCAAAATTTGCAATGCTTTGTATTGTTTGTGCTTGTTTAGCCGGTTGTTCAACGACGGATGAGGCAGCGTTAGAAGAACAATGTGTTTGTGGGACTCCGACTGTGCAAGATTATAGATGTCAGCCGGAATGTCGTCCAATGGTTCGACCGGTTGTTAATCGAACGGTTCCGTGCCGTACCAAACCGCAGGCTATTCGAATTCCGGAACAATATATTTATATTCAATAAGAATATCGAAAATATCTCAAGAAAAAAACGCCATTTTTATGGCGTTTTTTTGTATCTGGGAAGCCGTTTGTCAGAGGAGGGCTTCAGTAAAGTTGATAGCGATGAGGATGAGAAAGTGTCCAAATAGGTTAAAATTTACGGTCTGTTGAGAGGGCAAATAATCCATAGGTCATCACATACGACTGGGAGAGCCCTGACAACAGATCTGGAAATATGATCATAGAAGTGTGGATCTCTAAAATAACATATAGTATTTGCGCCAAAGTATAGAAGAAAAGCATTGTAGGAGACTAAAAGGTCAGAAAGAGTAAAAACACTCAAAGAATTATGTCAAGAGACCCAATGATCCATAAAGCATCATACCCTATTGCTAGAGTAGGGACAACAGATCTGGAAACATGATCATAGAAGCATGTGTCTCTAAAATATCACATAGTATTTGCGCCAAAGTATAGAAGAAAAGCATTGTAGGAGACTAAAAGGTTGGAAAGAGTAAAAACACTCAAAGAATTATGTCAAGAGAAGGGATAGATATGTGAGTCGGATAGGTGTGCCAAGAGTATATATATTTTAGTAAAAATACCACACAAAATCGTATATTGGTATTTATGGGATTTCTTAAAGGAAAAATCAGTTGAATGAGATACGAGAGATGTCGTCATATAAAATATTACTATCGAATCAGAGAGTTTGCTTGTAAGGTGTACTCTGTGGAGCCGAGAGCTAAGAATATAGAAAAAATTAAGTAGTATATCAGAGAGCAACTTAAACAAGACAAAAGAGCAGAGCAATTAACGATGGTGTTAAATGAGCAGTACAAGTCGGTAGCAACAAATTGCGTCTGGCAGGATAGGTCTCTCCCGTTTGTGGGATAACGGTGCTTAAGGCTTTAAGCTATATATGAGTATCCCTGTGTTTTACGCAAAGTCTCTTTTTAATGGTGAAATTATTTCTATATGATTTAAATTTATTTCTTTCTGTTATTTTGGAGCGGAAAAATTATAATTTTTGTCTTCGGGTGGATTGAAGTTTTATTTTCTCTTTAGCTCAATTATGAATAGAGTATGATTTTTCATTAAAATCAGGAATGAATGTATCTGGAGATAAATAAAATTATGCTGGTCTGATCCTGCCTTGTGAGAAGAAATCCACAATCTCTACTCTTAATGAATGCATAATTTTCGTAAATGATACCCCAAACAAACTTAATAGTATAGTAGAACATATAAATTGTGATAAGGCCTCATACACAAATCATAATGAAGCCTTTTCTTTTATTTTTATGTATTGAGAAAACAATGACTATTTTAATCATAATCAAGAATAGAAATGTCTTAATTTGTGAAAAATTTTTTTGTCAATTTAAAATAAAGTCGGGCATAAAAAAACCGCTTTGAAAGCGGTTTTTTTTGTTGTTTCTTTAGCCAAGTCCCATACCGGATACCATCTGATTTTGCATCTCAAAGGTTCCCATAACAACCCAAGCAACCACGGCAGCGATTGTTAAAATAGCTATTCCGTTTAAGATTGCTGCTTTTTGATCAATATCCCGAATAGATGATTCTAACCAATCATCCGAAAGTCGTTCCAAAGCGTCCGGAAAGTTATCCAATTCGGCGTAAATTCGTAAGTCTCCCACCACCTCTTCATCCGGAAAACCTAATCCTGTTCGGTGTAAAGCATCACCTAAGTTATCTCCGTTGTTGACATGAACAAGAGATCGATCAATTCGATAGAGCAAGTAAGGTGAGGCGTCTGCACGAAGCGATCGCATAGCCTTCGAAACCGGAGTTCCGGCCTTGACCAGAGCCGCCAAAGAAAGCAACCAACCAACTCCGATAAAAATTCGATAAATTGACCATGGCGGAGCCTTGTCAAATTTTGCTCTCAATCGACCCTTCCAGCGAGGGAATGTCCACATAATAATAATAGAGATGATTGGAAATGTGGAAAATAAAATGACCGGATGATCTGACACAAAATAGGACAAATCGACTAATGATTTGGCAAGACCCGTCCAAATAAGTCCCGGAACGGCATCAATCATGGGGGGAACCATGTATTTACCAACACCCCAGATTAAAAGAATAACCATACAAATCAAAAAGGCCGGATAGGCAATAGCATTCACAACCGGTGCTTTCATACGGTTCATCCCTTCAACAACTTTAATTGTGTTGGCCAAGGCTAATTCCAAGTTAGAAACATCACCGACCGAGAGCATTAAAATTTCCGTAGAGGGAGCCCATCCTCTCATGGCAACCGAAAAAGAATCACCGTTTTGGATAGATCGCATAAGAGCTACAACGCATAAAGCCATACTATCATCTGGATTCTTTCCATCTTTTGAAGCAATTTGATACATTCGATCCAAGGCATCCATCAAAGAAAAACGGTTGCGTAAAAGAGCCATAAGTTTACGATACAATGCCAATCGATCACTCGTAAACAAACGGACGACCGTATGAGCATACCACAGGTTTAGAACATTGGTTGTTGACATCGCCTTTTGAGCTAATGCACTTCGTTTCGATCTTTCTAAATCCGCCATTTCTTTCGTTCCACTTCCTTATACAATAATTTGATTCAAAAAGCCTGTCCATCTCTCGACTTCTTCAATATCAATAATGCCTTCCAGCATACGTTCTTGGGCTGCCTCACGCAACGTTTGACCATTGAGATCATTGATCCAATAATTTAAGGCTTTTTTGGATTCACCTCTAAGCATTAAATCCAGAAATGTTCCGTCCGGCGTGATAAATTCGGCCACAACCGTTCGACCACTCACCCCTCTAAAATCACAGTGTTTACAACCGGGGCCTCGAAGATAAGCATACTCAAGTCCGATATCTCCAAAAGCCTCACGAAGACGCTGAACGGCAGGATGATCCAAACGTGTGGACGCAGGGACACGGCAATACGGACAAACTTTTCTGAAAAGACGTTGTGCCAGCATCCCTTTCATAATTTCCGGATCTTGCAACTTAAAGTCTTCAACTCCCATATCCTTTAAACGCATTAAAACGGCCGGAGCACTGTTGGCGTGGAGTGTTGTCCACACATTATGTCCGGACAAGGCTCCACGAAAGGCCAAATCGGCGGCAGATAAAGTTCGGATCTCTCCGATCATCAACGAATCGGGGTCTGAACGCAAGGCGGCAGAGAGAGCTCTTGTAAACTCACGATCTTTCGCTTCTTCAATAGAGGCGTTCGTCACCGGCATCTGTCTGGCCCCCGGAATAGGATACTCGGGTGGGTCTTCCACCGTAATCAGGTTAATTTCATAATTTCTTTCTTGAAGCATGGCGATCATATTTCGTTGCAAGGTCGTTGACTTACCTGATCCGGTTGGCCCTGAAATAACGATCATTCCGGTTGGGATTCCTCGAAGACGATAGAATGTTTCCGCTTGTTTTTTGGTAAACCCTAAAGCTTCGACATCTCCTGCAGAAGCAACATCATCAGAGGCATATAATAACCGCATAATCACATAACGAGATCCGAAAGCAATCGGGTTAAACTGAAGACGAATACCTAATACATTATGTGGTAAAACCAATTTTCCGTGAGACCCTCGAAGCGGTGTTCGTCCCAATTTTTGTGCCGCTTGATATTCATTCTGAGCATAGTTCGAATCTGAAATATCCGATGAGGCAAAAGCGGCTCGAACAAAACTTTCTCCCCACTCTTTATTATATTCCATCTCTGTTTGCATAAGGCCGTTTATTCGGAACATAACAGTCGTATGATCGGCAACAACAATATGAATATCGGAAACTTTACTAGCGGCCGCTCGTGAAATAATCGTCACAAAATCTCTTTGCATTCGAGCTTGTTCTTGGTCTTCTTCGTTTTGTTCAACATAGGAAGAACGAATATTGGAGGCATACTCGTAGATGTTACTTAAAACAACCATCGGAATATATTCCGGCTTACCGATTTGTAAACGTCGCTTTTTAGCTAAATATTCAAAACCCAGAACCTTGCCGTCAAATTTATAGGTTTCTGAAACAAAAAAACGGCCATTTGAAAATAACGCCAACAAAAGTCTTGTGTCCTCTTTAACGGGAAAAGATCCGGAAGGTGCCGTAATACACTCATTCCCATTTGCAAATAATTCTTTTAAAAAGTTAGGAGAGGAGTAATTTGGTTGTTGCGGCTGTTGTGATGAAGAGGTCGGAGAAGAAATGGCTGGAGAAACCGATTGCTCTAAGCTCTGATTTGATTGAGAAACGACTTCCATGGATTGTGTTGATTGGGTTCCCCCTTCTTGTGATGTCTCACCTTTTGACTGAGAATTTGAATCAGATAAAGAAAATTGAGAACTTGACTGTAATTTTGAATTTTCTTCCTTTTCTGTCTCTCCCATCGATCCTAAATCGGCGTCTTTTTGATTGCTTATATTTATCTCAGAAGAAGTTTCTTTCTTGTCCTTTCCTGAAAAAATAGATGCAAAAAAAGTTTTTTTAGGCTTATTTTCAGATAGTTCGTCAGTCTGCTCAACCTCTTTTGCCGAAGCCTCTTGAGAGGAGGAAGGTTGATCCGAATCTTCTGTATTACCATTTAAAAATTCTTGAGTATCTGTTTCTTTTGAGCTCTCCGGATTAGATCCTTTAAATTGTTCCTTTCCCTCTTGAGCTTCTTCTCGGTTTACAAAAGAAGGCGGTGTCGGAGTTGAGAAAATACCGGCTTCTTCAAAAGGATTTGGCTCTTCTATCGTTTTATCGGAAAGATTAGGCTCTTCTTTTTGAGTATCTTCTCGGTTTACAAAAGAAGGCGGTGTCGGAGCCGAGAAAATACTTGTTTCTTCAAAAGGTTCCGACTCTGCCATTGTTTTATCGGAAAGATCAGGCTCTTCTTTTTGAGTATCTTCTCGGTTTATAAAAGAAGGCGGTATCGGAGCCGAGAAAATACTTGTTTCTTCAAAAGGTTCCGGCTCTACCATTGTTTTATTGGAAAGATCAGGCTCTTCTCTTTGAGCTTCTTCTCGGTTTACAAAAGAAGGCGGTGTCGGAGCCGAGAAAATACTTGTTTCTTCAAAAGGATTTGCTTCTAAATCAGCCTTATCCGATTGATGAGAGAGAGTGGAATGAGACTCTAATGAAAAAGATTGATCAGATAATTGATTCGCTTCTTCTGTTTGGGGAGTCGGGAAAACATCCTCTTCACGAAGTAAGATACCATTGGGCTGGGAAAAATTTGAGAGAGAATTGGCTTCCATTCCCGATGATATTTCTGAACTCAAATTTTCTCGCTCCGTATGTGTTGGATCACCTTCCGAAAACGAGGATAAAGAAGGAGAAGAAACATGAGATGATAAAAACATATTTTCTTCTTTTCCCACTTCCCGGTTTTTTTTACTGAATTCGGGTTGATCTGAGGTAGATAAAAAAGATGGAAACTTTATCTTTTTTAAAGAAGTATCATCCGATACAGTTCCCTCAAAAGGATCCTGATCGACCGAATGATCTGTTTCGTATGACTCTTTTTTTAAATCATCCATTCGTTATACCCCTTTTTAAATGAAGGTTGTCCCTGAATGTAACTCCGGCTATTTCTTCGGAGTTTCAGTCGGGAGTTTCTCTTGAGATTGATCTTTTTTTATCGTTTTTTTCTTGGATAAAATTAATCGCTCCTCAGCTCCTACATCCGCATGCTTTACGACAATTTGATCCGTTGTTATTTTAATCACGGCATGTCCGGTTGGTAAAACTTCCCCCGCTTGAACAGCCAAAATCGTATTATCGGAGAGATCTTTCAGACCCGCTGTTAAATGTCCTCGTGTTCCCTTAATGATCATTAACTCATAACTTTTTGAAAACGGAGGTATTTGAACGATAACTTCCTCTTGATTTTTATCATTTCTTTCAGATTTATCTTGTTTATTTGCAGTAGCTTTTTGCTTATTGATGGCATCAGCACGCAATTTATTGCGTAATTCTTCGGCTTCTGCAATTTGTTGTTCTATTGCCTCTGTTTCGGCTTTCTTCTTTTCCATTTCTAAACGAATCTTTTCTTGTTCTTGCCACCATTGAATTCGAGAACGAACAACATCCTCTCGTTTGGCAATTTCCTCCAAACGAGCTTGACGATACGTCGCTTTTAATTTTTCTAAATCGTTTTTGAGTTGTTCTTTTTGCATTTGTAATTTCAAAAAGACATTTCCGCGTTCCAAATCAGCCATTTCTTGGAAAACTTCAGTCGTAATTCGACCCAGCAATTGTTCATTCGGTAAATCTGTTTTTGAAACAGAAGGTTCCATGGAGGCGGGCCCCGTGATTAAACTTTCCTTAACACCGGGGAGCGGAGCCATTTCTAAAGATCCAAGTCCGGGACGATTGGGAAAATCAACTAATGTTTTATCATCTGTCGGGGCTTCCGAAAGCTCTTTCTCCAAAAGCTGCTTAGCTCTTTGATCCACTGCGCTGATCGATGGTTTGTCACCTGCTTTTTGAGTTTTCTCAGTTGCCTCTTTCTTTGGTTGAGCCTCCTTTTGTGAAGCCGATAAAGCCGGAGATACCAAGAACGTGACCGAAAGACAAAGCGCTCCTAAAAAAGATAAAGTTTTATTTTGCATAGATTCTTCCCTCATACTTCCATTTGTTTGTTGAATCAATACTTGGATTAAACTCAATTTTTTGTAAATCTAATCCCGAAAATTTGTCAAAAAATGTTCTCCATTCCCATGGCGTATAGCTCGATGAAATTGAAAATGAAAAGAAAACATAAGTTTGTTGATTTGGGGGAACTGTCCCATCGGCATTGTTCGGTGGATCCAAAACCGTTTGCTTCGAGAATTGAATAGGCAGATTTGTTGCTTGTGCAATATCTGTTAAAGATTCTCTGATTTGCGTCTCGGTTAATGTTGGAACAGAAGCGACCAAAGGAATATCCGTAAAACTAACAGAACCGGTCGCATTTGTTCCCGTATCATTTAATTGAACGGAAACACGAGGAGAGAGGTTATATTCGTTCAGTGCCGCCTTTAACCATGCAATCCGTCCACCGGGATTCCACGACTTTGACCAACTGGTCATTATACCCTTTGGCGTACAGCTTACCATACCAAGCTGCCATCCGGGAATAGTGATGGAGCTAAGCTGATATGAGTTGTTCCAACACTTGTTTAAAAATACGTGAGTTTCCGGAATTTTCTCCCACGGTTTTGGTTTTTCAGGAATCGGTTCTACCGGCTTAATAACTTCCGGCATGGGCATGGGAACAATCTTTTCTTGTGTGAAAACCGTATTCCATAAAGAAACGATCAGATAAATCAATCCACCCAATAACCCTAATATAGCAATTGCGATAAAAAGCAAAATCTGCGTCCGTTTGATGGCACTTAATTCAACCAATCGAATCTTGCGTGTATTTTTAATCAGTTTTGCAAGATCCATCTCCTCAGAATTCTCAATGCCCCAAGATTGTGGTGCAATTCGTATCTCCCAATCCGGAACGGCCATCATGGAAAAAAAAGCTTGTTGGGCTTCTTCTTCCGTCTTAAAGAGAACATCTTCTTCCGATAAGATAAGGTCATTTCGAATGGCAACAAACCACCAACCTTCCGGAACCTTAAATACACAACAAGCTGATGTTTTATCTGCCAAGGCTCCCGCAACGGCTGCTGCTGCAGATGGCTCTCCTTCTTTATGACCATTTGACTTACGACCAACGCCGTATTGCGGAGAAGTTGCTGAGCGAAGACAATATAAATCTATTCCCGGCTCAGCTTCCATTGTTTCACGAATCTCCGGAATAGGATCATCTGGATTTTGAAGCGGTTGCCACATCAAACCGACAGCATATTCGACACCGTCAACCGAGATGCTGGATCGCTCTTTCTGGACTTCCGATCCGCCGTTTCCTGATTCGGGCGATAAACTCGGCGGAGTCGGAATATTCTCGGACAATATCATCGGCGTAGATTGATCAGGCATATAAAAACTCCTCTAAAAGTCTCTCATCCGTGTTTCGGGAGATAAGGGGGATTCCAAAACTTCAGGGGTCAGTAAAATAACCATAACATCTCGTGTGTTCAGATTGTATGCTTGACCACCTAAAAGACCCATTTTTGCTTTTCCGATACCGGATGAAATCGTTTGATCTTGAACCTTTTCAAAACCACTCAGAACCAGCGTTGATCCCGATCTCATCGCAATCTCTTGGATAAATCCACGCATTTGCATTTTTGGTAATTGAACGGTTGTTGATTCGTTATCTCCCGTATCCTCCGTGTCACTCTCGTCACTTTCATCAGAATTATCATTTGAATCACTGTTGTTCGAAGAGAAGGTGTCCAAGGAAATTAAGTCTGTCAAATTAAGTGAGAACATTAAAATCAATCGTCCGTGATCCAAAATACGTGGTAACAATTCCATGGAGAAACCATAGTTTAAGGTATCCGTTTCCATATCCACTTCCGTGTTAAGATCCGAACCACTTCCGGATGATGTCACATTCACTTCCTTCACATAGTTTTGCGATGTGGAAATTTGAACCGGTGCAACCTTGTTGTTGAGTGTCGTCACGCTTGTACTCGTCACTAAAGATGTTTTCCCTTGTGTCGAAAATGCTTGAATGATCGCCGTCGAATCTTTCCACTTAGAGTTCGGATTGATCAATGTCATGGAAATCAACCCAACTGCTCCGGAGGCTGCACTGGCACCAGCGCCACCACCTGTCGGATCAATGTAATACGGACTGGCGTAAGAGGCACTAATGTCCGATGTGTTGTTAAAGACCGCTCGCAAATCAAGGCCATAATTATCTTCATTATTTAAAGAAACCTGCAACACCTTAACCGCAATGGCAACTTGTCTTGATAATTTTCTGTTCCAACTGTCAATATAAGACCCGACTTTTTGAATAACAAACGGACTGGCCGTCACCGTCACCGTACCGGCAACACGGCTGAAAGAAAGTTTTCCTTCTTCCCCAACCACTTGTTCAACCCCTTGCTCAATACTATCCCAAAGGGCTAGATTCGCCGAGGTGGATAAACTCGAACTGGAGTTGTTTTCACCGCCACTTTCTCCCATAGAGGCTCCGCTTAACGAAGCTGTAATGTTTGTTTCTGTCGGTAACGCATAAATATTGAAAACACGCGTCTCTTTTGTGTAGAAGGTAATAATACCTGATTTATAACGCCACCAAACACCAAAACGGTTGGATAAGTAATTTAATAAACCACTGAGCTTTCCGGTATAATTAACTGGAACGGCTTCAGTCGGAATCGCATCCTCAGATTTTAAATCGTCTAGCCGAACGGTAATGCCCGTCGTATCCATAATTTCTTGCGCTAAAAGAGGAAGTGTGGCTTCTTGAGCAATCGACATGGTGATCCCGTCATCTGCTTCTAACCAACCCGGAAGAGCGTCTCCTTCCATAATCTTAACGCTGGATGTTCCCAACCAAATATCATTCTTTTTCCGAACCGTATCAACGGTTAAGGGCATATCCGGAACCGTTGATTGTTGCATATAATCCTCGGCTCGCTCTAAAGACGTTTCAATTTTTTTATTCGTTTTTTCAACATATTTATTACAGGAAACTAAGGTAAATGTACTTAATATTACCCCGCACAACAATGCGTATTTAACCGTCTTAATTAGCATTTTCATCCTCCTGTACACTAATAACTAAAACACGATTCCCACTATAGAAGGTTCCGATCGGCGCCGGTGTTGCTCGTGCAAATGAACGAATAAGAGCGGCAGATACCTCCGTAAACGTGCCACGGAAAATAACGCCGGCTTCTAAATGATAATCTCTGTCCATCTTCCAGACAACCGTCCAACCTGATTGCTCTCCCCAACGTATCAAAAGTGTGCGTAACGTCTCTCCGGCAGGAGCTTCCCAGTTGTGGATTTGCTCTCCATATGAAACACGATCGAGCAATGATGAGGTTTGATCTCCCGATACCGTTTCCTCCTCTTGAACATTTGTTTCTGTTGTCGTTGCTTCTGTTGAGGCGGAAGAAGAAACTGTATTTACAGTCTCTTGTGATTGATTGTGATCATTAGAGGTATTTGTTGAATCCGAAACTGAATGATTGACAGAACCTCCCGTCGTTGTCGTTGTTGTGGAGGTGGATTGCTCCGTTACGGTTGTTTGAGTTGTTTGTTCAACTTCCTTTTTTAAATGAGCCTGTATGGCATACGGTTGCTGTTTTGCTTCCTGCGCTTCTGCTATTTTTCTTTTTTCTAAAACAGATACGGCCGGTGAACCACTCGGTTGAGAGACTGCCAAATTATGTCCCGGAGTTAATGCTGCTTCCGCCTTTTGTGTTTTGGGAAGCTGTGGATCAGTTGTGGTTGCCGGAATGGAATGAGCCGAAACAGGTACCGGTTGCGGAGCTACAATTTGCGAATATTGAATTTCTTCGGACAAATAATATACGCCGTCAGAACCTAAAAAACATGACTCCTGATATTGCGGATCACACCGAACGGTCTTTTGCTCACTCGCACATGCGGCCAAAAATCCAAACGAACCGAACATAACGCCGGCAAGCAGAACTTTTTTTATTTTCATTCGGTTTTGTTTCATCCATAACTCCTTTATATCTAGATCTAATTTTAAATATTGACTTACCATTTTGTTGCTTTTTTCTCTGTCGATCTTCCCAAAACAGATTTACTCACAATTGTTTCCGTCTCTTCCGGTTTCTGTATCATTCGCAGAATTAAACTATTGGGGGACCTGTTCGTATAGGTAATTTGAATCTGGTGTGTCGACAATCCACTTCCAAGCAAAGTGTTTCTGATAACTAAATATCTTTTATATTGAAGCGGTTTATCTTGACGACTGATTCGAATATCAATAACTTTTCTCGGATCATTTAATGCCGCAGCCGAAAAAGCCTTTATCCATTTGATCGTTTGTCCTGAAAACTCAGTCGCATTCGGATAAAATGAAACTTTTATTTCTTGTGGCATAATAAAGGGCATTTCCGTATTTGCGGATATCGCCTCCAACATTTGATCGGCATATTCTGACGGAACAATGTGAGGAACACGAGGTTCTAAAATACCCTCTACCTCTTTACGCGTCTCCGGCAAAGGGGCTAAAGGTAATAATAAGGGCTTAGAGGGAAGCGTCTCTTTTGAGATAACGCCTCTTTGTTGACGAATCCCATTGGTCCTTGTGACGGAAATGTCATGATTTTGTTCACGAGCCAATAAGGCATCTATATCCAAAGCCTCATCATCTATGGACTCTTTTGAAGCACTTTGAGAACTCTTTTCTTTTGAAGATGTTAATAAATCAGTCGATGATACTACGGAAGCTGCCTTTTCATTCTTCTTTTGGATAGCCTCTTCCTTCTTCATCTCTTCCGTATCAGATTGAACCTGCAAAGTCACTTGCTGTGTCGTTTCAACGGAAGAATTTGAAATCCCTTCTGTTTTCTCTTCTTTAATCTGAGAAAGCGCTTTTTGCTCTTCTTGTTTCAAACGAGCTGCTTCAACAGGGCTTAACGGAATCAGCTGCGTGTCTTTTGTCACAACAATCGGAAGCTCTTTTTTGACGGTTTTGGTTGTCGTCACGGTCACTGTTTTTTGAGTGGGTGCGAGGTCGACTTTCTCATCCGAAACTACCGACTTTTGCTTTGTCGGTTGAGTAGTGATTTCTTCCGATGATGTCTCTGTTTTTGAAGATTCCGTCTTTTCTTCCACAGGAAGAAGATAGGTTGGAACAACAAAATCCCCTTCTGCCGTAATTGTTGCAACCGCTTCATCGGAGGCCTCTTCTTTTTCATCTGCTTTCAATTCGGACTGGAGTTGCTCGTCTTCAACTGTTTCGGAAAGAAGAATATCCGGATCTACCTCTTCCGGATCTCCGTCTCCTTGCGCGATCTCCAGATCCCAAGCAGGACCAACTCCGTTTGCCACAGAGGGAGGGGTATATAAAAAAGCCATTCCGATAAGGGAGTATAGAGTCGTTGAGAATAAGATCTTTTTGTTGAACATGTTCTGTTTATTCCTTTTTTGCACGGTCTGATACGAGTTAATGTATGTTTTAATCTCTATAGTAATATTTTTTTAACCTTTTTTTAAATAAGTGTCAAGAGCATTTTTATGGTCAATATCAATAAAACAGAGGAAAGAGGACGTTTAAAGATATTTTTTGTTTTAACATATTAAAAATATTCATTTTATTTTTTTTATTGTCCGTTATTTTTTTTCTTCTCAATTAGAAAAACAGATTGTAAAATAGAGAAATATGAAGTTTGAAAAACTTTTTTAAATGAGAAAATAAGATTTGCAATTTGATTAAGATCCTCTTTTACCAGTTGATTTTAAATTCTTTTTTTTCTTTAAAAAATTCGTTTTAGGTAAAAATAAATCTTTTGATCGCACAAAATAAAAAAGTACTGGACAAAAGAGCAAAAAGGGAGTAATATAAATGTAAGGTTCAAGAAATTGGGTCTTAACAATAGATGAACTATTTTAAAGGAGTGTCCTATGAACAAATGTTTAAAATATCTTGTGTTTGCGGCAGTAATCGGTGTTTGCTTCGTTGCCGGAGATGCTATGGCTCAGCTAGGGGGTAGCAATAACGTTTTTGATACTATTTTGTCTCGTATGGTGACAACATTTAAAAACGTTCGTTCCGTGATCTTCGTTGTCGGTGGTTTCGGTCTGGTTGGTCTCGGTTTTGGTGCTATTTTCGGAAAAGTCAAATGGTCTTGGTTGGCTGCTTTGGCTGTCGGTTTGGCTATCGTGGCTATTGCCGGTGCTGTTGTTGACTACGTCACACAAGCAGATTCTGCTCAACAAGCAGGCGATACATCGAGCTTCGACGATACATTGTATTAATCGAAAGCGTTTTTCGAAAAAAGCCTCTCTTCAGGGAGGCTTTTTTGTATTCGGAAAATCATGCGTTAGAGGTGTGGTTTAGTGAAGCTTATAACGGTGAGAATGACAAAACGCTCCCAATCGGTTCAAATTTTGAGGCCTGTCGAGAGGCAAAATAACCTATTTAGAGGGTGGTTATGGGAAAGAGGTGATGTATCTTTTGAAGAATATGAGAAAACTCTTTTGAAGAGCGGTAGTTGTTGTGAGGGATCGTGATTTATTGTGAGAGATCGTGGAGAAAATATCGACACCTATCAATCATAAATTTATTTTGATCGATCTAAAGGCGGGTTTTGATGTTTATGTACAGAGAAGGTCAATACTGTATGATGTTTTATTATGATCTATCGAATCTGAAATACGCCAAGCGTTGTTCAAAAGATATTTGAAGCCCACCCTATTTATTGTATGATCATATTGATCAATATAGAAAAATTTTTTAAATTCTCTGTCCCTTCTATGAAAGGGTATGTTGGAAAGGAGTTATGAAGGAGGGGGGATTGTTGAAAGATCAATCAATAAAGCTCAAAAGTGTTTCTATTCTTTTGAAACGGATTGGGTTTGTACGAGTGGTAATGTGATTTGAACGCGAAGACCACCGAGCGGACTTTGAGATAATTGAATGTCACCGCCGTGAGATAAAATGATATCTTTTGTAATGGTCATTCCAAGACCAACGCCGCCCGTTTCACTGTTTCTGGATTCATCTAGTCGATAAAAAGCTTTGAAGACATCGGCTCTTTTTTCTTCGGGAATACCGGGGCCATTGTCATCAATGACAACGGAAACCATTTGATTGCGTTTCCCGATGCGAACACCGGTTCTTGTCGCATAGCGACCGGCATTTGTCAAAATATTGTTAAAAGCTCTCATCAAGTCGTTTAAGCGCCCTGAAACCATGAGATTTTCTTCTTGATGAAGATCTATGACTTGTCCGCTTTTGATTTGTTTTTCAACCAAATCTTTGATTAGTACATTGATATTGAGGTGTTGTGCCTTTTCTTTCCCCTCACCACGGGCAAAGGCAAGATATCCGTTGAGCATTTGTTCCATTTCGTGAATATCGGCTTCCAAATCCTTTGTTGAATCATCTTGCGGCATCATGGATAACTGGAGCTTCATTCTGGTGAGGGGTGTCCTTAAATCATGAGAGACGCCGGCTAACATGGCTGTTCGTTCCGTCAGATATTTTTGAATTCTGTTTTTCATTAAGACAAATGAGGCGCCGGCACGTTTGACCTCCGTGGCTCCCTCCGGCTTAAATGAAATAATTTGGCCCATGCCGAACAATTCGGAGGCTCTTGAAAGACGTTCAATGGAGCGAATTTGATTTTTCATAAACAAAAAGGCAATCCAAAACAGGAGAATGGATGAACCAATCATCCACACTAAAAATACGGAAACGGTTGAACTAAAGAACCGTTTCCGAGGAACAACGGTTGTTAAGACACCCGATGGTAATTGAATGGATATAATTTGTTGTCTGTCAATTGTTTCTGCCATATTCACAGGATATTTGAGTGCCAATAAGGCACTGGTTAAGTTTTCGGTTGTTCCCCCAAATGGTGTTTTTTGCTCTGTTAAGTAAGTGTTTTTATCGAATGTCATCTTAAGCATTAAATTACTCGAAAGACTGTTGAAAAAAAGATCGAGGCTTTCTTGAGAGGGGTTTTGTGTCAAAATAAAATCGGCAACTGTTTGGATTTCTCCCGAAACATCGGCCGCCAGACGACGACTAACCGTATCCCAGTGCCTGTCATAGAAAAACAAAACAACAATGGCTTGTAATAAAATAAGAGGCAGTAAAATGATCAGAATAAAACGAGGCAGAAGACTTTGTGGCAGAACGCGAATCTTAAATGATTTTAAAGCAAAATGGAACCATTCTAATAAACGTTTCATTAAAAAGAAGGGGAAAAAACACTTTTTGCTCATTTGGACACCAACATATAGCCTTGACCACGAACGGTTTGAATGCAAAATGGTTTTTTGATATCTGTTTCAATTTTTTTGCGTAATCTCGTAATTTGGACATCAACCGTTCTTAAATTATCTGTTTCGAGAAGAGTGCCCAATTCTTCTCTGGAAACGATATTCCCGATTTTTTGAACCAGAATTTTGAGAAGATCTTGTTCGGTATTTGTTAAAAAGACAGGAGATCCATTTTTTGTTAATATTCCTTTTTGAGGGGAATATGAACACTCTCCGAAAAGAATGTTTTGATTGGTTTGGATTTTAGATTGTCTTTTTAAAATGTTGTTGATTCTTAAAAGAAGTTCTTTAGGTTCAAAAGGTTTTCCCAAATAATCATCGGCACCGGCCTCCAATCCCGAAATGCGGTTATCCGTATCTCCCATGGCCGTGAGCATTAAAATAGGTGTTTGTACGTTTTTACTTCTTAATTCTTTAGTGAATTCTTGCCCATTTTGACCGGGCATCATGACATCCATAATTAAAATATTAAAGCAAAATAAAGATAAAGCTTGTGTCGCCTCAACCGTATTAGCGGTTTCTGAAACATAAAACCCGTTCTCACTTAAATATTTCTTCAATAAGCGTCTCAAACGAGAATCATCATCCACAACCAAAATATGGGGGCGCGATTCCATATTATTCTCCTTGCAGACGACCTAAAATTAAGTAGCCGACTTGTCCTCCGTCTCCGGATATTTTTTCACGAATGACTCTTTCCATATCATCAATATCCTGCTTAATTTGATCCATTTCTTCTCGATCAAACTTGGAGGATGATTTAATAAAACGACATAAATGTGCTCCAAGTTCCGTCATAAGAGGATAACCAAAGGTAGCTCCTTGACCTTTAATATCATGAGCTGTTTTGTAAAGTTCTGTTTGGATCAAGTGTATTCTTGCCTCACCGGAAAGGCTTTTGGCGTCGTTCAAGGATTTTTTTAATTTGAGGACATCCGTGATAGCCCAACTTGGGTATTTTTGAGCCAAATCGGCAATAACATCAGAAGCTTTTTTCTCCATTGAATTGACTTCATTTTGAGATGATGTCGTCTCTTTTTTCTGTTGAAAAATAGGGGGTAATTCAGAAAAATCAGACATATAATTCTCCTTTTTTACATATATCTTTTTTGTTTTTTGTCAGTATATCAAAAAAAATTTTTTTTGAAAAGATTTTTATTTAAAATCCAATATTTTGGAAGTTAAAAAAATAATGAATGTCTTATTTTATATAAAAAGGTTTTTTAAATTATTTTCGTCATCCCCCAACAAAATAAGAAAACGGAAAACAAATCAGAGGGGCTAATTTTAATCTGAAAATATTCAAAAACCACCGTTTGAGTTAAAACAAATGAAGGGCGTGCTGATTTTAACCTGCAAATAGTCATAAAAAAAACCACCGTTTGGGTGGTCTTTGGTGCGGTTAAGAAGACTCGAACTTCCACGGATTTCTCCACAGCGACCTCAACGCTGAGCGTCTACCAATTCCGCCATAACCG
Source organism: uncultured Alphaproteobacteria bacterium (assembly GCA_949286245.1). Lineage (GTDB taxonomy): Bacteria > Pseudomonadota > Alphaproteobacteria > CAAHEQ01 > UBA3637 > CALXPF01. The sequence continues at coordinate 6,058 of CASECF010000019.1, read as the reverse complement.
CTTTCTTCGGAAGAGTATACGCGACTTTTTCAAAAAAATCAAGTTTTTTATTTTGTTTCCTTTAAAATTTAGGAGACTTTTTCACAAAAAGCTTGTACAAGTTCCGAATCAAAGGAATATCCGGTATGCTCCGAAAAAAGGATGAGAGCACATAATTCATCTTTGTTGATTTGTTTCAGACAATATGAACCATTATCATATTGATTTTTTAAATAAGTATTACATAAATGTTGCCCCTCAGTTGCAAAATAGTAGAGTTTCTTTTGATGAAGCGCTTTTTCTAATGTGGGAATATCCTGTCTTTTTATTTGATGTTCTTTAAAAAGGTTTTTATTAAAAATGAGTTCTTTTTGAAACGGCAGATAAAAGACAGGTGATGGTTTATAATATTTCATTAAATAAAATGTATGACTCGAATTGGCCAGTACAATACTCCCCGAATCTTGAGTGATTTTTTGTGTAAAGCCTTTATTTAAAGGATCATATATTTGTGCGAAGGAAAAGGGATACCAAGACATGAGAGATAAAAATAAAAGGGCCAAATATGTCGTTGTTAATTTTTTATCATGAGCAAAAACAAAGACTCCTACTAAAATTAAACATCCGTACAGGGGGGTCAGATAACGCCAAATCAACATGGGTCTGACAAAATACGAAATTAAAATCATTCCGATAAAAGAAGAGAGAAAAACGCATAAAACCATCAGGATGTTTTGTTTTTGAACGGAATGAACCGTGATTTTTTTATAATTGAGACAAAAATATAAGATGGAAAAGTAAAGAGTTCCCATGAGGACAAGTACAAAGAAAAGCATGGCTTGATGAATGTTTCGAAGGATTGTTCCGCGCATCAAAAACGAGAAGACGCTTTCGATATATTCCAGTTTCGGAAACCATAAGTCATACATATTTTGAGATTGGATATGAAATAAATATAAGATAGGAATATATAAGATAAAAAGAATACATCCCAATCCCAACAGTTGAAGGGCTTTTCTTTTATTTTGTGTCGGTGGAATAAAAAAACGGGCAAAACAAAAGATATAGGTGAGTCCGACCGTAAAAGCAGCCACATAATGCGTGTTGATTGCTAAAAGAGTGACAAATCCCAATTTAAGCCAATCCGATTTTTTGTTGTCTTGCACAATCGCACAAGCATAAACAAGAGAAGCGGTAATACCGAACAGAGCCATACCGTACATGCGAATATCGAGAGCCAAAAACAATGTCCCCGGCATAAAAAGAACGGTCAGGAAAAAGAGCAGCCCGACTCTGTATCCGAAGAGGCGCTTAATCGGAAAAACACCCAAAAGAGCTGTTAAAAAAATCCAGAGAAGCGGAAAACACCGAATAAAAAACAGGTGGTACATGTCTGTTCCCATCATCCAAAATTTAAGCAAAATAGCAAATAGAGGTGGATGTCCGTCTTCTAAGACAAGATGAAATAAATCCGTAAAGGGAAGATTTGCCATTATTAAGGAACAAATTTCATCATGTCCGACATTATTTGTGAACATGAGGGGAAGATAAAGACAAAAGCAGATTATAAGTGAAAAAATGATAATGTGTTTTTGGATAAATGAATACATGTTGTTTCCTGAATTTGTATATGAAGAGATATTAAAAACGAATTACTCCGAAGAAAGAGCCAGTTTGGATTTTTCAACAGTGCTCAGATGACGTTTGAGACGAAAACGACTGATGCCGAGCAGGGCGGTTTTGAGAATGGCCTCTTTAAAAATATTTTTGCTCATTTTTGATTGCCCGAGAGTTCTGTCATGGAAAATAATCGGAGATTCTTTGATTTTTAAGTTCAATAATTGATGCCGAAATTTCATTTCGATTTGAAAACAATATCCGTTTGAGAGAATATGATTTAACTGTATTTTTTTTAAATTTTCAGCTTTATATAAGTTAAATCCTCCCGTTAAATCATGAATACCGGACAGGAGAAGAATCCGCGCATACAAAGAACCGCCTCGAGAAATAATTTTTCGAAGCAGTGACCAATTAACGACACCTCCGCCCGAGATATAACGTGAGCCGATAACCAGATCATTTGTTTGCATCTCTTTTAATAAAGCAGGTAGATATTTGGGATCATGCGAAAAGTCTGCATCCATGCTGACAAAAAGATCATATCCCCTATCAAGGCCCCATTGAAAACCGGCGATGTACGCCTTTCCCAATCCCTCTTTTTTTTCTCTATGCAGGATGAATAATTGTTTGTTAAAACGATTTTCGGAAATATAAGAATCAACGAGTTCTCCCGTTCCGTCCGGAGAATGATCATCAACAACCAAAATATGCGCTTTTGGTACATAATTTAAAATTTGAGGAAGAAGAGATGGAATATTTCGAGCTTCATTATATGTGGGGATAACAATGAGTGTTTTCATCAGTTAAAATCCTCTTGATAATAAATATCTCCACCCAATACCAAGCATGTTGAAGAATGATCGGTTGGTATGGGGCCAAGAGCCGTTAAAAATGAAAATGTGTAAGGGAAAAATCGAATATGTAAATCAAATGTATATTTGTAAGGACGCTGTTTCGGCACGACAATAATCAGTCTTTTTTTTGTGATGCGCCGTAGTTCATTGAGGACGACACGCATATCTCGAACATGTTCCAAACAGTGCGTGCAAATAACGGTGTCAAAAAAATGATCGGGATAGGGCATTTTTTCGATAAATCCCTCAGAAAATTCAATATCGGGATTTTCTTTTTTTAACTGATCCGAGATATATAAATCAAAGCCGGAGACACGATAGTCGCCTTGCTCCCGTATCTTTTGTGCCAGATATCCTCTGCCACACGGAGTATCTAAGACGGTTTGACCGACGATTTCTTTTAAAATTTTTTGGACACAAAGATCGTTGCAATCAGTCGGACGTTTTATTTGATAGGGTTCTGTTTTTTTGTAAATATCCAGATATTCTTCATCCGTTAAGGTGGGAAATTTTTCTTTGAACGTTAAAAAATAAGGTGTTGCTTCCTTATATAAAAGACGAATTAAAAAACTCATTAAAAGACGGTTGTCTCGTACAATCGGTGGCAATAGTTGGTCGAGTATAAAATAGATTTTTGTTGTGACGTTTCTGGTTAAAAAACTCATATGGTTTTCCCCAAAATTTAGGATTGATAAACGCGATAAGTCGATCGAATGATGTTTTCCAAACTACTATGTGTCGGTTCCCATCCGAGTACTTCTTTTGCTTTTTGGGCAGAAGCCGTCAGGATCGCCGGATCTCCTTGACGACGATCGGCAAAACGATAGTTTAAGGACAGATTGAGAAGTTCTTCTGTTTTTTTCACCATTTCCAAAACGCTTAACCCTCTGCCGGTTCCCAAATTTAAAATTTGACTTTGGTTATTTTGTGTTAAGTATTGAAGTGCCAGAACATGAGCAGAAGCTAAATCCGAAACATGGATATAGTCTCGAATACACGTTCCGTCCCGTGTCGGATAATCGTTCCCGAAAATAGAGAAAGACTTTCGTTGTCCGATGGCCGTTTCCATAATGATCGGAAGGAGGTTTTGTGGATTTTTTTCAAGTCCTTTAATAGTTCCCGTTTCATCATATCCAACAGCGTTAAAGTAGCGAAGAGAAATAAATTTAATGTTTTTTAATCGGTCATACCATTCCAAAAATCGTTCAATTTCTAACTTCGTGAAACCGTAAAAGTTAATCGGATTAACGGGAACCGTTTCATCCAAAACTGTTTCTTTCGGCATGCCGTAAACGGCCGCCGATGAAGAAAAAACAAAATAGTTTACTTTTTGTTGAACCATGGCATTGAGCAGGTTGAGTGTACCGGTTATATTGTTTTGAGCGTATTTTTCGGGATATTCCATGGATTCGCCCACCGCTTTTTTGGCGGCTAAATGAACAACGCCGTCCACCCCGTCCAGTGCTTTTAAAAGAGCGTCTGCGTCCAATATATCTCCTTTTATAAATTCAGCCGTTTGGAAGAGATTGATTTCTTGACCGGTTGATAAATTATCAAAAACACGAACCGTTATGTTTGAATCCAAAAGTGCTTTGACAACATGACTGCCAATATATCCTGCTCCTCCAACGACTAAAATACGCATTTATTTCTCCTCTTTTTCCAAGTTTTTAAGGGTAAAATCCCAGTTGATCAAGTGTTCCAAAATCGCTTGAACAAAATTAAGCCGAGCGTTTTGGTAATCCAAGTAATAGGCGTGTTCCCAAACATCAATGCACAATAATGGTTTTTGTGTCGGATGAACGAGTGGGGTATTCGCGTTCCCTGTTGTTATGATTTTGAGGTGCCCCTCTTCAAAAACCAACCAGGCCCATCCGCTTCCGAATTGTGCAACCGCTTTTTTTTGAAATTCTGCTTTAAATTGTTCCAAAGAGCCGAAATCAGCTTGAATCATTTCTAACAGACGATTCGGAATTTCTTTTTTGCTCGGTTGATCGGTTAAACTATTCCAAAAAAAAGTGTGATTAAAAGCTTGAGCGGCGTTATTGAATAACGCTGTGTAGACACTGTCCGAAGCCGCCTCAAATATAATCGTTTCCAAAGAAGCGTTTTCAAGATCTGTCCCCTGTATTAAATCATTTGTGTTCTTAACATAAGTAGCGTGGTGTTTCCCGTAATGGAATGACATGGTTTTTTCACTGATAAATGGTTCCAATGCGTTTGGGGCATAGGGAAGGGGTTGAAGTGAAATTGTCATTTTGTCTCCTTTCTGTTTTAAGTGGTACTATATACATAAAATTAGATAATGACAAGTACTCCTAAAAAAAAGAGAAAATATTTCTTATTTTTTATATTTTAACTCTGTCGTCTCTGTGCTCCATGATTATTTAAACTAAAATCTTATTAAAATGGCATTTTAAGAATAAAGGCGGATTGATCCGCCTTTATTTGTTTAATTACTTCTGGTTTTTACCGCATCGCCGGTCACTTTCCACCCCATATTCCCATAAACATAGGGGATCCACCAGAACCAGCTTTGGACGGTCACGTCTGTCATGACATCCGTATCTGTTTTTTCAAAAGCATTATTTAATGCCGCTTCTAATCGTGGTGTTCCGGTCGGAAATATAACGATCATGTGGGCTGTGTCCTCTCCTTCGATATGACGTACTCTTTGGCTTGACCCCATATCAAAATCTTGGGTTGATACAATTTTATTGCTCAAAACCGTAAAATCACCGTGATTAACCGTACAGGCAGATAAAAATATGAGTGATATCATAGAAAAAAATTTAATCTTCATGTTTTATGTCTCCTTTTGTATTGACAACATCTCCTTTAATTTTTAAACCGGTTTGACCGATTAAAAACCACCAGCTTGTTGCAGAGATTGAAGCATCAACCATTAAATCTCCTTCGCCTTTTTCCAAAGCATCATTTAATGCTCCTTTGAGTGTTGGTTGCCCAAAGGGAATAAACAGAAAGACAAATTTGGTATCTTCTCCTTCAATATTCTTTTTTTGAGGAAGTTGATCGATATCAACTTTGTTCAAGTTAACATTTTTATTTGATATCATCGATAAGTCCGTTAAGTGTGTTGTACATCCGTTAAGGCACAACACAGTTGTCATCATTATTAAAATACGTTTCATAAGAACATCCTTTTGTTAGTCATTAAAACAAAACCCACCAAAAGTGAACTGTCCCCCGAAAGTTGGACAGTAAAAAAAGCTCCCTTAAGGGGTAAGTCAAGCGGGAGATTTTTTTGCTTGAAGCTAACGCCCTTCTCCACCGCGATTGTATTGCTGAGGGTTGCGTGATTGCGACTGTTGTTGCTGTTGATTACCGCTGAAACGGAGTGAACGACTGATGGAGGGGAAATACATTTTGCTGACGCCTTTTTGCTCCAGCTCGCCAGATATACGCGATATGGTTTGGTTGGCGTTATCAATTTCCTCTTTGACCGCATCGTCTTTATCCTTCTTATTGTCATACTCACTGACTTTGGCGGTCAAATCTTTGGCTACTTGTTTTTGCTGTATCGGCAATATGGCTTGGAACATATCACCCAAATCTTCTTTGGAGAGTTTATTCATTGTCTGCTC
>CASECF010000018.1 GCA_949286245.1 uncultured Alphaproteobacteria bacterium | reverse complement strand
GGCAAGCATGGCTCCCGACCAAACCCCTATCACACAGTTATCAACACCCAGTTTCTCCGCAATCGATAAAGAGGCCCCGATCGCCACCGTGCAAACCACACACGCCGGATTGGCTAATGCCGGTAAACTTAAAAATAAACCTAAGAAAAAAGAAATAATCCGATACATAAACATCCTCCGAGTTAAAATAGACTGTTTCTGGATAGCATATTTTGAATATGAATGCAAGAATATCCTCTTGCTGATTTTGATATTATGAGATGACTCTCAAAGAAAATTTTTTCTTCGTACACTGTCGAGTATTTAGAGGGAAAAAAGGTTTTAACGGATCAATTTTTTAGGCGAAAATGATTTAATAGTGGGAGGAGAGGAGTGAAACAGTGCGGTTGATCTTGAATGCTTCCATAAAAAATCTATATTTTGAAAAGGGGCGGACAGCTCCTGCCGAAAACAGCCCTCTTAAAATGAAATATTGGGAAGAAATCGCAAAAAATAAAAAGATTAGAATGAAAGTTTATATTTTAATCAGATTTTTATAAAAAAACTAATTGTAATTTCATTCTCAAAATATTAATTTTAAGAAATAATTTAAAACGTGGGGGCTCTTTATGGGCTCCGACTTTATTTTTGAGTTTAAAAATGAATGGATGAACAATGGTAAAAAATGAGTCAATGCGGATTCTGTCCCGAAATATTCGGAGATATCGAAAGGCAAAAGGATATACTCAAGCCGTTTTAGCGGAAAAAATTGATAAAACGGTCGAAATGGTGTGTCAACTGGAAAATGGCATGGTGAGTACCAAAATCAGCACGCTCGATAAAATTGCGGATGTCTTGGAAGTCGAAGCGTATCAGTTGTTTATGGATAAGAATGCTTTGCGAATTGATGAATTTTCGCCGGAATTAACAGATTTGTTGTTGGAATTACAAGATCAAACGCCGGAATATATTAAAGCGGTTGCTCATTTGATCAAAACGCCCAAGAACTAATAGTATATTTTTTGTGAATCTCCTTAAGATGCTTTAATGTCGTTTTAAGGAGATTTTTTATATTTAAAATAGTCACGGAAAGAGGTTGTTTTTAATTGAAAAATTTAAAAAAAACGCTTGACTTTACACAAAAAATATGGTTTAATTATCCCACTTTCGAGAAGGGATTCATCTGCCTTTTTTTAGGGGCAGCGAGTGGGTTTTTACGGAAGTTGTCAATAGAATCAAGGGGTTGTTAAATTGGTAAGCCCTTTTTGAGTGTTGATAAAGTGAGCGCTTTTATTTGCCCGAAACGGGTCGATAAAAGATTTTTTTAAATAGGTTGAATAAGGAAAAAGATAGATGCCTACAATTAACCAGTTAATCCGCAAGCCGCGGAAACAACAAAAAGCCAGAAATAAAGTTCCGGCATTGCAAGCTTGCCCCCAAAAGCGAGGGGTTTGCACACGTGTTTATACAACAACTCCGAAAAAGCCGAACTCGGCTTTGCGTAAAGTTGCTCGTGTGCGTTTAACAAACGGATTCGAAGTCACCTGCTATATTCCGGGTGAGGGACACAATTTACAAGAACACTCGGTCGTTATGATTCGGGGCGGTCGTGTTAAGGACTTGCCTGGTGTTCGTTATCATATTATTCGCGGTACCCTTGATACACAAGGTGTTGCCAAACGTAAACAAGCCCGTTCACTGTACGGTGCAAAACGGCCGAAATAAGGAGAAAAGAATATGTCTCGTAGACACGCTGCAATTAAACGCGAAGTGACGCCGGATGCTAAATATAATAACACGGTTGTTGCTAAATTTATGAATAGCCTTATGTATGACGGCAAAAAATCTGTTGCAGAAGCAATTTTGTACGGTGCAATGGCTGAATTGGAAAACAAGCTCACAAAACCCGCTTTGGAAGTGTTTATGGAAGCTTTAAATAATGTAAAACCGACATTGGAAGTTCGTTCTCGTCGTGTTGGCGGTGCAACCTATCAGGTTCCCGTCGAAGTGCGTCCGGATCGTCAACAGGCTTTAGCTATCCGTTGGGTAATTAACGCTGCTCGCGGTCGTTCCGAAAAAACAATGGAACAACGATTGTTTGGTGAATTAATGGATGCTTACAACAATCGTGGAGCTGCCATTCGTAAACGTGAAGATACGCATCGTATGGCTGACGCTAACAAAGCATTTGCTCACTTCAAATGGTAGGAGAAGACAATGGCTCGTACAACTCCAATTGAGAAATACAGAAACATTGGTATTATGGCGCATATTGATGCCGGTAAAACGACAACAACAGAACGTATCTTGTACTATACGGGTAAGTCCCATAAGATCGGAGAAGTTCATGATGGCGCCGCTACAATGGACTGGATGGAACAGGAACAAGAACGTGGTATTACGATTACTTCCGCTGCTACAACGGCTTTTTGGAAGGATCATCGGATTAATGTTATTGATACGCCGGGACACGTTGACTTTACTGTTGAGGTAGAACGTTGTTTGCGTGTTTTGGATGGTGCTATCACTGTTTTTGATGGTGTTGCCGGTGTTGAACCGCAATCCGAAACCGTGTGGCGTCAAGCTGATAAATATGGGGTTCCTCGTATTTGCTTTGCTAACAAAATGGACCGTATCGGTGCTGATTTTTATCGTTGTGTCGACATGATTAAGACACGTTTGGGTGCTCGTCCGATGGTAATGGCTTTGCCGATCGGTGCTGAATCCGAATTTAAGGGAATTGTTGATATTTTGCTTCAAAAAGCGATTATTTGGCATTCTGAGGATTTAGGTGCTTCTTTTGAATATCAAGAAATTCCGGCTGATTTAAAAGATAAGGCTGAGAAGTATTACCATGAAATGGTAGAAATGGCTGTTGAAATGGATGATGCAGCTATGGAAGCCTATTTAGAGGGGAAAGAACCGGATGTTGATACATTGAAAAAATGTATCCGCAAGGGAACAATTTCTCAGAGCTTTATTCCCGTCTTTTGTGGATCGGCCTTTAAAAATAAGGGTGTTCAAACATTGTTGGATGCGGTTGTTGATTATTTGCCGTCTCCGATCGATATTCCGCAAGCGAGAGGTGTTATTGCAGGAACGGACGAAGAATATGTTTGTTCTTCCGTCGATGACAAACCGTTTGCCGGTTTAGCCTTTAAGATTATGAACGATCCGTTTGTGGGTTCTTTAACATTCGTTCGTTTATATCAAGGAACGTTAACCAGCGGTACCTATGTGACAAACACGGTTAAGGATAAAAAAGAACGTGTCGGTCGTATGTTGTTGATGCATGCTAACCATCGTGAGGAAATTAAAGAAGCTCACGCCGGTGATATCGTTGCTTTGGTTGGCTTGAAAGATACGACAACCGGAGACACATTGTGTGGCGACAACTTAAAGGTTATTTTGGAAAAAATGGATTTCCCTGATCCGGTTATCGAGATCGCTGTTGAACCGAAGACAAAGGCTGATATCGAAAAAATGGGATTGGCTTTAAATCGATTGGCTATGGAAGATCCTTCTTTCCGTGTTGCTTCCAACACAGAAACGGGTCAAACGATTATTAAGGGAATGGGTGAACTTCACCTTGAGATTATTGTTGATCGTTTGAAACGTGAATTTAAGGTGGAAGCAAATGTCGGTGCTCCGCAAGTTGCTTATCGTGAAACAATTTCGAAAGAGTATGACGAGGATTACACGCATAAGAAACAATCAGGTGGTTCTGGTCAGTTTGCTCGTGTTCGGATTAAATTTACGCCGTTGGAACCGGGTTCGGGCTTTGTGTTCGAAAACACGGTCGTTGGCGGTGCTGTTCCGAAAGAATACATCCCCGGTGTTGAAAAAGGGTTGCGTGCTTCTTTGGAATCCGGTGTTTTAGCGGGTTTCCCATGCACAGATTTTAAAGCAAACTTGTATGACGGGGCCTATCATGATGTTGACTCTTCAACAATGGCTTTTGAAATTGCCGCTCGTGCCGCTTTCCGTGAAGGTATGGCAAAGGCTGGCCCGAAATTGCTTGAGCCGGTCATGAAAGTTGAGATCGTCACTCCGGAAGATTACATGGGCGATATTATCGGTGACTTGAACTCTCGTCGTGGACAGGTTTCCGGTATGGATCAACGAGGAAATGCTCGTGTAATTGATGCAACAGTTCCTTTGGCTAATATGTTCGGTTATGTGAATACGTTGCGTTCTATGAGCCAAGGTCGTGCACAATACACTATGGTGTTTTCACACTATGCCGAAGTACCTCAAATGGTCGCGGAAGAAATTAAAGCTAAAGTTGCTGGTTAAGAAAGGTATGACAATGTTAGAAAACCAAAATATCAGAATTTGTTTAAGAGCGTTCGATCATAGGTTGTTGGATCAATCAACCCGTGAGATCGTCAATACAGCCAAACGCACGGGAGCTGAGGTCGTTGGGCCGATTCCCTTGCCGACTCGTATTGAAAAATTTACAGTGAACCGTTCCGTACACGTTGACAAAAAGTCACGGGAACAGTTTGAAATTCGTACCCACAAGCGGGTGCTCGACATTATTGATCCGACACCTCAAACCGTTGATGCTCTGATGAAATTAGACCTCGCGGCCGGTGTAGATGTTGAGATTAAAGTATAAGGAAAAAGACAATGCGTTCAGGTGTAATTGCAGAAAAAGTCGGCATGATGAGTCTGTTCCAAGATAACGGCACTCAAGTCCCCGTCACTGTTTTAAAAGTAGATAGTACGGTTGTTGATGTTCGTACAATGGAGCGAGACGGCTATGTCGCTGTTCAGTTGGGATCCGGTAAGGCAAAAGCAAAGAATGTTGCTAAACCGCAACTCGGACACTTCGCAAAGGCTCAGGTAGAACCGAAAAAAACGTTAATGGAATTCCGCGTATCGGAAGATTGCGTTTTGCCGGTCGGAGCAGAACTCAGCGCGTCTCATTTTGTCGTCGGACAAAAAGTTGACGTGTCGGGTATTTCTATCGGTAAAGGATTTGCCGGTGTTATGAAAAAATACCATTTCGGTGGTGATAATGCCACCCACGGTGTGTCTCGGACACACAGATCCGGTGGTTCAACCGGTCAACGTGAATGGCCAGGTAAGGTTTTCAAGAATCTTAAAATGCCGGGTCAAATGGGAAATAAAAAGACAACAGCTCAAAACTTGGAAGTTGTTGCTATTGATGAAGCCAGAAATTTGGTTATGGTCAAAGGCTCCGTTCCGGGATTTGATTCTTCTATCGTCACAATTACGGATGCAGTAAAGATTTCAAATCAGCCAAACTTGCCGATGCCGGCAGGGTTAAAGGCAAAAGCTGAAGCTCCGGCTCAAGCTTCTGTTGAAACATCTACTGAATCTCAGGAAGTAAAGGAATAAGTCATGAAATATGATATTATCAAATTAGAAGATGGAAAATCCGTTGGCTCTGTGGAATTGGCCGATACTGTTTTCGGTGTTGAAGTACGCGAAGACATTTTGGCTCGTGTTATTCAATGGCAATTGGATAAACGGCGTGCCGGTACACATAAAGCCAAAGACTTGGGTGAAGTGAGCGGATCCGGTAAGAAACCGTTTAAGCAAAAAGGAACGGGTCGGGCTCGTCAGGGTCAAGATCGGGCTCCTCAAATGCGCCATGGCGGTGTTGTTTTCGGACCGGTCGTTCGTTCTCATGCCTATGGATTAACTAAAAAATTACGGGCACTCGGTATGCGTATCGCTCTTTCGATGAAAGCGAAAAACGGTAAGTTGTTTATTGTTGAAGATATGACTGCCGAAAAACCGAATACAAAAGCGTTAAAGGCTTCTTTCGATAAAAACGGATGGAAATCTGTTTTATTGGTCGGCGGCGAAAAAGTAAATGATAATTTTGCTTTGTCTGCTCGCAATATTGTTAACGTTGATGTTTTACCGGTTCAAGGTGCTAATGTCTATGATATCATCCGTCGCGATATTTTGGTTCTTTCCAAAGATGCCGTTGCCGGATTGGAAGGTCGTTTGAAATGATTAAAAAAGCAAAAAACGCTGAAACAGTCGTCGCTTCTACGTTTGACGTGATTCGTCGGCCTGTTATCACAGAAAAGGCAATGAAAGGTTCTGAGCACAATCAGGTTGTTTTCTTGGTTGATACCAAAGCGACAAAGCCGCAAATCAAAAAAGCGGTTGAGAGTGTGTTCGGGGTAAAGGTCACAGCCGTTAATACTTTACGTCAACAAGGAAAACAAAAAGTTTTCCGCGGTATTAAGGGCGTACGTAACGAAACAAAGAAAGCGATCGTTACTTTGGCAGAAGGTCAAAGTATTGACGTCACAGCGGGGATTTAGTTATGGCATTAAAAACATACAAACCAGTCACCTCAACAGTCAGACATTTGGTTGGTATTGACAGATCTGACTTACATAAAGGTGCACCTGTTAAAACATTAACAGAAGGTCAGTCCCGCAAGGGCGGCCGCAACAATCATGGTCATATCACGACACGTCGTCGTGGGGGCGGTCATAAACAAGCTTATCGTATTATTGATTTTAAACGAAATAAACTTGATATGCCGGCCACGGTTGAACGTTTGGAATATGATCCGAACAGAACGGCATTTATTGCTTTGGTTAAATATCAAGACGGTGAGTTGGCCTATATCTTGGCTCCGCAACGTTTGGGAGTTGGCGATACGGTTATTGCTTCTAAAACAGCTGATATTAAACCCGGTAATGCGATGCCCTTAAAGAATATGCCGGTTGGTACAATTGTGCATAATATTGAGTTAAAACCGGGACGTGGTGGCCAGATGGCTCGTTCTGCCGGTTGTTATGCTCAATTGATCGGTAAAGATGCCGGATATGCACAAATCCGTTTGAACTCGGGCGAATTACGTTTGGTTCGCGGTGAATGTTTTGCTTCTGTCGGAGCGGTTTCTAACCCAGATAATCAAAATACGGTCTTGGCAAAAGCCGGACGGGCTCGTTGGTTAGATCGTCGTCCTTCCGTTCGTGGTATTGCCATGAACCCGGTGGATCACCCGCATGGTGGTCGAACCAATGGTGGACGTCATCCGGTATCCCCGTGGGGCTGGAAGACAAAGGGTAAGAAAACTCGTAATAACAAGCGGACGGACAAACTGATTATTCGTTCTCGTCACGCAGTCAAGAAATCCTAAGGAGGCATAAATGACAAGATCCGTATGGAAAGGACCTTTTGTTGATGGTTATTTGCTGGACAAGGCAGATAAGGTAAAAGCATCTGGTCGACATGAAGTAATTAAAACGTGGTCACGCAGATCCACGATAATTCCTCAATTTGTGGGCTTGACTTTTGGCGTTTATAATGGTAAAAAGTTTATCCCGGTTTTAGTCAGTGAAAATATGATTGGGCATAAGTTCGGTGAGTTCGCTCCGACCAGAACATTCCCCGGTCATACGGCCAATGACGCAAAAGCAAAGAAAGCGGCAGGTAAGAAATGATGAAACAAACAGAAGTAAAAAAAGCAAAGGCAAAAGCACGTGCTATTCGTGTTTCGCCGCGCAAGTTGAATTTATTGGCTGAATCTATTCGTGGATTAAAGGCTGATAAAGCTGTTGCTCAATTAACTTTTTCAAAAAAACGTGTTTCTGAAGAAGTGAAAAAAGTTTTATTATCCGCCATTGCGAATGCCGAAAATAATCACAACATGGATGTTGATCGTTTGTTTGTCAGCGAAGCTTATGTCGGAAAAGCCATGGTGATGAAAAGATTTCAAGCAGGTGCTAAAGGACGTGCTAATCGAATCATTAAACCGTTTTCAAATCTGACGATCATTGTTGCGGAAGAAGAAATTGCTCCCAAAACAACAAAGAAGTCAACGGAAAAAAAGGTTAATAAAAAAGAGGAGAAAATCTAATGGGTCAAAAGGTTAATCCGACAGGTTTACGTCTTGGCATCAATCGTACATGGGATTCTCGGTGGTTTGCCGATTCCAACTATACCGATTTATTGCATGAAGACATTAAAATTCGGAAATTTTTGATGAAGAAATTGGCTGCTGCCGGTATTAGTCATATCGTTATTGAAAGACCGGCTAAAAAAGCCATTGTGACGATTTACTGCGCTCGTCCGGGCGTTGTAATCGGTAAAAAAGGTCAAGATATTGAAACATTGAAGAAAGATTTAGCTGCTTTGACGGCGGGTAATGAAATCAGTGTTAATATCATTGAGGTCAGAAAACCGGAGATCAACGCAAAATTGGTTGCTGATAGTATTGCACAGCAACTTGAAAAACGGATTTCTTTCCGTCGGGCAATGAAGAGAGCCGTTCAAGCCGCTTTACGCCAAGGGGCTGAAGGAATTCGTATCAATTGTGGTGGTCGTTTAGGTGGTGCTGAAATCGCTCGTGTTGAATGGTATCGTGAGGGGCGTGTTCCTTTGCATACATTGCGCGCAGATATTGATTACGGTACATCTACAGCGCATACAGCTTATGGAACATGTGGTGTTAAAGTTTGGATTTACAAAGGTGAAATCTTAGCTCATGACCCCATGGCTCAAGATAAGCGTTTGTCTGAACAACATTAATGAAGGGACAGAAAAATGTTAAGTCCAAAAAAAACAAAATTTCGTAAAGCATTTAAGGGTCGTATTCATGGCGACGCTAAATCAGCTACGACATTAGACTTTGGTTCTTTCGGCTTAAAAGCATTGGAACCGGAACGCATTACGGCACGTCAAATTGAGGCGGCTCGTCGTGCTATTTCCCGTGCCATGAAGAGACAAGGACGTTTGTGGATTAGAATTTTCCCGGATGTTCCTGTTTCGAAAAAGCCACCTGAAGTTCGTCAAGGTAAAGGTAAGGGAAGTCCGGAATTCTGGGTTTGCCGTGTGAAACCGGGTCGCATTATGTTTGAAGCGGACGGTGTGACGGAAGAAATTGCTCGCGAGGCATTTCGTTTGGCTTCTGCAAAATTGCCAATTAAGACGAAGTTCGTTGCCAGAACCGCAGATGAAGAGGTATAATTCATGGAAAAATTTAAAAATTTAGTGGCTAAGGATGAAAAAGAGCTTTTGGAAATGGAAGCTCAATTGAAAAAAGAAGCCTTAAACTTACGTTTCCAACAAGCCAGCGGACAGTTGAAGAATACAACTCGTCGTCGTCAGGTTCGTCGGGAGATTGCTCAAATTAAAACGGCGGTTGCTCAAAAAACCGCCAAAAAAGATGCATAAGGAGATTTAGCTATGCCTAAGAGAATTTTACAAGGTGTTGTCGTCAGTGACAAAATGGATAAATCTGTCGTTGTTCGTGTAGAACGTCGGGTTATGCATCCTGTTTACAAGAAATACATCAAGCGGAGTGCCAAGTACACTGCGCATGATGAAAACAATCTGTGCAAAGTCGGTGACGTTGTCCAGATTATCGAAAGCCGTCCGATTTCCAAGACAAAAACTTGGGTTGTCGTTTCGGATAATAAATAACTGAAGTCAAGGAAGGAAAGACCATGATTCAAGTAGAAACAAACCTTGATGTGGCTGATAACTCCGGTGCATTGAAAGTTCAATGTATTAAAGTTATCGGTGGCTCAAAACGTAAGGTTGCTTCCGTCGGAGACGTGATTATTGTTTCCGTTAAAAAAGCAAAACCACGTGGAAAGGTCAAAAAAGGTGATGTTCAACGGGCTTTAATTGTCAGAACAAGCAAAGAAATTCATCGTCCGGATGGTTCTGCTATTCGTTTTGACAGTAATGCCGTTGTGTTAGTCAATAAAGATGGGGAACCGATCGGAACACGTATTTTCGGACCGGTGACTCGTGAATTGCGTGCTCATGGATATGTTAAAATCATGTCATTGGCACCGGAGGTATTATAATGGCTATGAAAATTAAAAAGGGCGATCAAGTTATCGTCATTACCGGTCGGGACAAAGGTAAGACCGGAGAAGTGATTAAAGCGATGCCGAAAGAAAACAAAGTTGTTGTTCAAGGAATCAATTTAGTCAAACGTCATACAAAACCGACACAAGAATCAGCCGGTGGCATTATTTCTAAGGAAACACCGATTCATGTTTCGAATGTTGCTTTAATTGATCCGAAATCAGGGAAGGCAACTCGTGTCGGCATTAAAATTGAAAATGATCAAAAAGTCCGCGTTGCGAAACGTTCCGGTGAAGTGATCGGGAAATAAGAGGAGTTATCATGACAGCAAGATTAAAAAAACAATATGATGAAGTGATTGCTCCGGCTTTATTGGAGAAATTTGGTTATAAAAACAAACTGGAGATTCCCCGTTTGGATAAAATCGTGATCAACATGGGTGTTGGTGAAGCAACAGAAGATCGTAAAGCTCTGGAAGGTGCGATGAAAGATTTGGAAGCAATTGCCGGTCAAAAACCGATTTTGACACATGCTAAAAAATCTATTGCGACTTTCAAATTGCGTGAAAAGATGCCGATTGGTTGTAAAGTGACGCTCCGTCGTGAAAAAATGTATGAATTTTTAGATCGTTTAATTACGATGGCGTTGCCACGGGTACGGGATTTCCGTGGTGTTCCTAAAAAGAGTTTTGATGGACACGGAAACTATGCCATGGGTTTGAAAGAACAAATCGTATTTTTAGAAATTAACTATGATGCGGTTGATAAGATTCGTGGTATGGATATCGTTATTGCAACAACCGCCAAAACTGATGAAGAAGCAAAAGCTTTGTTAGATGGTTTTGGTATGCCGTTTATGAAATAAGGAAGTATACTATGGCAAAACTATGTATGATTAACAGAAATAAAAAGCGTATTCGAATGGCAAAAAAATATGCCAAGGTTCGTGAAGCTTTAAAGGCGATCATTCACAGCAAAGATTCAACCCCTGAACAAATTCAGGAAGCCGAATTAAAATTGCAGAAATTACCTAAAAATTCGGCTCCGGCTCGTATTCATAACATTTGTGAATTGACGGGACGTTCACACGGTTATTATCGTAAATTAGGAATGAGTCGTATTCAATTGCGGAAATTGGCTAATGAAGCTCAAATTCCGGGCATGACAAAATCCAGTTGGTAAGGAGGAAGGCACTATGTCTATGACAGATCCTTTGGGCGATATGCTCTCTCGTATCAGAAACGGGGGCATGGCTCATAAAAGTTTCGTAACAGCTCCGGCTTCAAATTTACGCGCCAGTGTTTTGGAGGTATTGAAGCGGGAAGGGTATATTCGTAATTTTGAAAAAGTGAATGTCCGTCCGGGCGTTGATGAATTCAAAATTGAGTTGAAATATCACGAAGATAAACCGGTTATTAAGGAAATTCAACGTGTTTCGACACCGGGTCGTCGTGTATATTCAAAAGTTAAAGATTTACCTCGTTTTTATAACGGTTTGGGAATCTATGTTTTATCAACACCATCAGGCGTTATGTCTGATCATGAAGCTCGTCAGGCCAATATCGGCGGCGAAGTTTTATGTAAAGTATTTTAGGAGGTATTTACCATGTCACGTATTGGAAAACATCCTGTTAAAGTACCTGCCGGTGTGACCGCCGTTATTACGGATGGTGAGATTGTTGTTAAAGGAAAATTGGGAGAATTAAAAACACATTTGCCCCATGGTGTGAAAGTGACACAAGAGGGAGATGAAATTATTGTTCGTCCGATTTCCGATGACAAAGAACATCGAATGCTTTGGGGAACGGTTCGAGCCAATATTCATAATTTGGTTCAAGGTGTCTCTGAGGGATTTAAGAGAAAATTAGAACTGATTGGTGTTGGTTATAAGGCGCAAGTCCAAGGGCAGACGTTAAAGTTGTCGTTGGGATATTCGCATGATATCGATTATGCTTTACCGAGTGAGGTTAAAGCTGTTTGTTCAACACCGACCGTTATCGAACTTTCGAGCGCTGATAAGCAGAAATTGGGTCAAGTTGCTTCGGAAATTCGTTCTTATCGTTCACCGGAACCTTATAAAGGCAAAGGGGTCAAGTATGAAGAAGAGACCGTTTTGCGTAAAGTAGGTAAGAAGAAGTAAGGGGTAAAACATGAAAAAAGTTAATACTACATTTGCCCGTCGTAAAGCACGTGTCCGTTATGCGTTAAAGACGAAAGCGGCTCATCGTTTGAGATTGTCTGTTTATCGGTCTGAGAAAAACATTTATGCTCAGGTTATTGATGATTCCAAGGGAATTACATTGGTTTCCGCTTCTTCAAAAGATAAAGAAGTCACTGCAAAAGGAGCAACGGTTGCGGGAGCTTCTGAAGTCGGAAAGTTAATTGCCGAAAGAGCATTAGCCAAGGGCATTAAAGAAGTTGTTTTTGATCGGGGTGCTTATTTGTACCACGGACGGATT
Source organism: uncultured Alphaproteobacteria bacterium (assembly GCA_949286245.1). Classification (GTDB taxonomy): domain Bacteria; phylum Pseudomonadota; class Alphaproteobacteria; order CAAHEQ01; family UBA3637; genus CALXPF01. The sequence goes on along the minus strand of CASECF010000018.1, from coordinate 6,259 downwards.
AAAGCAATTGCGGAAGCCGCTCGAGAAGCCGGCTTATCTTTCTAGGAGAAAAAAATGGCAGAAAACGAAATTCAAGAGAAAAAACGTCGTCCTCGTAAAGATCGGGACACTGAAGCTAAAGCAGATCGTGTTTCCGATGAGTTCACGGATCGTGTTGTTCACGTCAATCGTGTTTCAAAGACGGTGAAGGGCGGTAAAAGATTTGCTTTTGCAGCTTTAGTCGTTGTCGGAGACCAGAAGGGTCGGGTCGGATATGCTCATGCTAAAGCAAAGGAAGTTCCCGATGCGATTAAAAAGGCGACAGAACGGGCTCGTCACAACATTATTCGCGTTCCGTTGCGTGAAGGGAGAACGCTTCACCATGACGTGATCGGTCATTTTGGTGCCGGTTATGTGACGTTGAGAACGGCTCCTGCCGGTACCGGAATTATTGCCGGTGGTCCGATGCGTGCCGTTTTTGAAACGATGGGTATTCAAGACGTTGTAGCAAAATGCACAGGGTCTTCAAATCCGCACAATATGGTTCGAGCTACGTTTGACGCATTAACGAACTTATATTCTCCTCGATTGGTTGCCGCAAAACGCGGTAAGAAAGTCGGAGATATTGTCGGTCGTCGTGAAGGCTCGGCAACAAAAGACGCTGAATAGGAAGTTTATTGGTGAATAACCGGTTGCAAAATGACAGTGTTTGTGTTATATAAAGGCAGCCGGTTATGATGCCGATATTTCGTTCGAGAAAGGATATTACAATGAAATTAAATGAAATTCGCGATAATAAAGGGGCTAGAAAGTCTCGTATGCGTGTTGCTCGCGGTGTCGGTTCCGGTAAGGGTCGTACCGGCGGTCGTGGTTTTAAAGGCCAAAAGGCACGTACCGGTGTCGCTATAAAAGGATTTGAAGGCGGACAAATGCCGATTTATCGGCGTTTACCGAAACGTGGATTTAACAATATTTTCCGTTTGGAGTTTGTTGAAATTAATTTAGGAACTCTTCAAAAAGCGATTGATGATAAGATTTTATCTGCTGATAAAGAAATCAATGGCGTTTCCCTGATGGAAGCCGGTTTGATTAAAAATGTCAAAGACGGCATTCGCTTGTTGGCTAAAGGAGATTTGACAGCTAAAGTGACTGTTCGTGTTGCCGGAGCTTCCAAGTCTGCTGTTGCCACGGTTGAAAAGGCTGGTGGTCAGGTGATTTTAGAGCCTAAAAAAGCCACGGTTTTGGAAAAAGGTGTTAAAACATCCAAAAAAGAACCGTCTGTAAAAAAAACAAGTAAAAAAGCATAATTTAAGTGGGGAGTAAACAATAAGATGGCGTCGTTATCCGATAAAATGGTAGCTAGTATGGATTTTTCAGCTTTTTCAAAAGCGAAAGATTTGCAGCATAGGTTATTGTTTACTCTCTTTGCTTTGATTGTTTTCAGGTTGGGAACGTTTGTTCCTTTCCCAGGTATTAATCCCTCCGTCTTATCCGAATTTTTTTCGGCAAACAGCGGTGGGTTATTGGGCATGTTTAACGCCTTTACGGGAGGAGCTTTGTCTCGTATGTCTATTTTGGCCTTAAACATTATGCCGTATATTTCCGCATCGATTATTGTGCAATTGGGAGCCAGTGTTATTCCTTCTTTAATGGCTTTGAAAAAGGAGGGAGAATCAGGAATGCGGAAGATCAATCAGTATACACGATATCTCACTGTTCTCATCACCGTCGTTCAGGCCTTCTTTATGGCAAAAGCTCTTGAAGCTGCCGGTGCTGTGATCATGCCGTCTCATGCGATGTTTGAATTATCGACTGTTGTTTCGCTTTTAGGCGGTACCATGTTTGTTGTTTGGTTGGGTGAGCAAATTACCTCAAGAGGCGTTGGAAACGGAGCCTCTTTGATTATTATGGCTGGTATTGTTGCCGGTATTCCGGGAGCGATAGCTCGTGTTTTTGAAGAGAACAGAACGGGAGCTTTGTCGACCGGTTTATTATTGTTTTTGTTGGTTATGACGTTTGCAATTGTTTATATTGTCGTTTTTGTGGAGAGAGCTCAACGGCGTATTCCTATTCAATATCCGAAGCGTCAAATGGGGAATCGGATGATGCAAGCGGCAAATTCACATTTACCTTTAAAGATTAATCCGACCGGTGTTATGCCTCCGATTTTTGCCAGTGCTTTATTAGCTATTCCTGTTGCGATTGTTCAATTTTCATCGCAAAAAGATTCTTCTGATTTTATGAATCAATTGAGTGTCTTATTGACACCGGGTCAATGGTTATATATTGCCGTTTTTGCTTTTTTGATTATGTTCTTTACATTTTTCTATACGGGAATTCAATCAAATCCGGAAGAAACAGCTGAGAATTTGAAGAAGCAGGGTGGTTTTGTAGCCGGAATTCGTCCGGGGAAAAATACGGCGGAATATTTGGATTATGTCATTACGCGATTAACGGTTTTGGGAGCGATTTATTTAACGGCTCTTTGTATTTTACCGGAATTTTTAATCGCTTCATTTAATATTCCCTTTTTCTTGGGGGGAACGACTTTGTTGATTGTTGTTTCCGTTATTATGGAAACGGTGACTCAAATACAATCTCATATGATTGCGCATCAGTATGAGGGCTTGATTAAGAAAGCTCGTTTAAAAGGTCGTCTCTAGTGAAGAGAGAAAGTAAGAGAGGAAAAAATAACAATGAGGCTTCTACCAGTGTCTTTTAAAGAAAATGGAAAAGGGATCGTTGATTGTTTGTTTCTTTCTTTAGAAACGACTGGTTATCAACTCAATCAGAAGGATGGAAGAAGATGTCTTTAAAGCGTCATATTATTTTGATGGGACCTCCGGGGAGCGGGAAAGGAACTCAAGGAGCGATTTTATCTGAAAAAACGGGTATTCGCTCTATTTCGATGGGTGAGTTGTTGCGTGGTGTTGCAAAGGGGAATACCCCTGAGGCCAAAAGAGTGAAAGAATTAATTGATCATGGTAATTTGGTCCCGCCGGAATTGACAATAGAATTAATTGGTCAAGAGTTGTTGAAACCAGAGAATGAAAAGGGTTATATTTTTGATGGATTCCCTCGTTCAATGGAGCAGGCATTGGGATTATCCGAATTATTAAATAAAGATGAATTTCGTGAAAAGAATCTAGGTATAGATTTAGTTTTATTGTTGCAGGTTCCTGATGAATATGTGATTGATCGGATTATCGGCCGTTATCAGTGTGCAACCTGTGGCGCTTTATATCATGAGAAGTTTAAACAACCACATGTCTTCGGAATTTGCGATGAGTGTGGTGGTAAAGAATTTACAAGACGGGCGGACGATACCTTTGAAACGGTTGTATCTAGACTCCGGACGTTCCGTTCTGTAACGGCTCCGGTTATACCTTACTACGAAGAAAAGGGGCTTTTAGTGTGCGTTGATGGGACGGGACCCATTGACGTTGTCAGTGAAAAGATAAGAAAAATAGTAGGCTATTGATTTTTAACTTGACACGAAACGAAAAATAGAGTATATTTCCCACTCGTTTAAGTGTCTTGTCGTAAACAAGAATGAATGGTTATTATTTTTAGGTTAATGGAGAAAGAACCTTGGCACGTATTGCTGGTGTAAATATTCCGACATCCAAATTGGTCGTCATCGGTTTGACGTACATTTATGGAATCGGACGTAAAAAAGCTGAAGAGATTTGCACAAAAGTTGGAATCCCTTCAAATAAACGCGTAAATGAATTAACAGATGAAGAAACGTTGAAAATTCGTGAACTCATTGATAGCTCATATCATGTTGAAGGAGATTTGCGCCGTGAAGTATCTTTGAATATTAAACGCTTAATGGATTTGGGATGCTATCGGGGATTGCGTCATCGGAAAGGATTGCCGGTGCGTGGTCAACGAACTCATACAAATGCTCGGACTCGTAAGGGTAAGGCAATTGCCATTGCGGGTAAGAAAAAAGTGACGAAGTAATTAGGAAAGGATACACTATATGGCTGAAAAGAAAGGTGTCGCACGCACAAAAAATCGCGACAGAAAAAATATCTCCGTTGGTGTGGCTCACGTCAACTCAACGTTTAATAATACAATGGTGACAATTACAGATACTCAAGGAAATACAATTTCTTGGTCATCTGCCGGTTTAAAGGGATTTAAGGGATCTCGTAAGTCAACGCCGTATGCCGCTCAGGTTGCTGCTGATGATGCTGCTCGAAAGGCTCAGGAACATGGCTTGAAAACAATCGATGTTTTGGTTCAAGGACCGGGTTCCGGTCGTGAATCCGCTTTGCGCGCATTCCAAGCGGTTGGTTTGATTGTGACTTCAATTAAAGATATCACATCAGTTCCTCACAACGGATGTCGTGCTCGCAAACGTCGTAGAGTTTAATTTTTTAAGCAGCTCTTTTGAGGGCTGCTTTTCCAACTTTTAATAAGGGAGCCTTATTATGATACAAAAAAATTGGCAGGACTTGATTAAACCGTCGAATTTATCCGTTGAACAAAGTGTTCCCGGATTTAAGGCAACGATGGTCGTTGAGCCGTTAGAACGTGGATTCGGCGTCACCCTTGGAAATGCGTTGCGGCGTATTTTGTTGTCTTCTTTGCAAGGAGGAGCCGTAACCGGAATTAAGATTGATGGCGTCTTACATGAATTTTCTTCTATTCCAGGTGTCCGTGAGGATGTGACGGAAATTATTTTAAATATCAAATCTTTAGCTTTGAAAGTGGATTCGGAACTTCCTCAGCGTATTTATTTAAACGCAACGGGTCCGGGAGTCGTAACAGCCGCTCAGATCACCACAAACCAAAGTGTCGAAATTATGAATCCGGATTTGGTTATTTGTACTCTTGAAAAGGATGCCTCAATTAATATTGAGATGCTTGTTTCAACTGGAAAGGGATATGTTCCGGCAGCCCAGAACCGTCCGGAAGATTGTCCCATCGGATTGATCCCGATTGATTCGATTTATTCGCCGGTTAAGTCGGTTATTTATAAGACGGTTAATGCCCGTGTCGGACAACAGACGGATTATGATAAATTATACTTGACCGTAGAAACGAACGGAACTGTTTCTCCTGAAGATGCTGTTGCTTTAGCTGCTCGTATCTTACAAGAGCAATTGAAAGCATTTATTAACTTTGAAGAACCGGAAGAAGCAACTTTAGAGGATAAGATTGCTGAATTGCCATTCAACAAGAATTTACTCTTGAAAGTTGAAGAATTAGAATTGTCTGTTCGTTCGGCAAATTGTTTGAAGAATGATAATATTATTTACATTGGTGATTTAGTTCAAAAAACAGAGTCTGAAATGTTGAGAACTCCAAATTTTGGTCGTAAATCATTGAATGAAATTAAAGAATTGTTGGCTAATATGGATTTGCATTTGGGTATGCAAGTCGAAGGTTGGCCTCCGGAAGATTTAGAAGTTCTGTCTGCTACAGTAGATTCGGAAGCCTAAATCATCAGAAAAAAATCGCCGGGAATGGTTCCCGGCGTCTGGTCTTTACATTGCCAAAAACCGGTGTGGATGATCAGTGAAGTGTTATCGACTTTGCCAGGTCAAGGTCTTTATTTATTAGGAAAGGAAGCTCAAATGCGTCACGGTTTTAAAAAAAGAACTTTAAATAAGAAAATTGCTCATCGTCGTTCTATGTTTGCAAACATGGCGGTTTCATTGATTAAGCATGAGCAAATTAAAACAACTTTGCCTAAAGCGAAGGAATTACGTCCGATTTTTGAAAAGTTGGTTACGAAAGCTAAAGATAATACATTGCATGTCCGTCGCCAGTTAATTTCATTTTTACGTGATGAGGCAATGGTGGAAAAAATGTTGTCTGTTTTGGCTCCGCGATATAAGGATCGTCAAGGAGGCTATGTCCGTGTTTTAAAGGCAGGCTTCCGATTCGGTGATTGTGCTCCGATGGCCATTATTGAATTAGTGGATAGAGATGTGACCGCCAAAGGGAAAGACAGTGGTCAAGTCGTTGAAGTTGAAGCGGATGTTCCTGCTGAGGAAAAAGAAATCTCAAAGAAAGCAAAGACGGAAAAGACGGAGACAAAGTCTAAAGCTAAAAAAGAAACAAAAGCTAAAGCTGAATAAAAGTATAAAAATTAGGAGAAAAGGTCGAAAATTTTTCGACCTTTTATGATTCGAACGTAACACTACCTGCGTAAGCAGGTAGATGTAGACATACCCATATCTTCGCGCTATAAAGAAGATATGGAACAGGTAATATATAGAAAACAGAGTAATTGCGTGTATCACTGCCATTATCATATAGT